>JAFAGU010000004.1 GCA_019237595.1 Betaproteobacteria bacterium
AATGCCGGCAAGCGGCACCCGCAGGTTGCGCTCGATGTCGTTCGCGAGCGCCTTGAGCGGCGAGACGTAGACGACCTGCGTCTCGTCCGGCAGGCCGCCTTCGGCGAGTCCGCGCCGCACGAGGCCGTCGAGCGCGGCGAGGAATGCGGCGAGCGTTTTTCCGGACCCCGTCGGCGCCGCGACGAGTGTATGGCGCCCGGCGAGGATGGCTGGCCACGCGCGCACCTGCGCCGATGTTGGCGCGGCGAACGCCGAACGGAACCACTGCGCGACGGCGTCGTGGAAGGACGACAGCGGATCGGTAAGAGTTTCCGTGTTCATCCGCAAATAAATGTGGCGCGCCCGCGCTTAGGCGTGCAAGGACCGCTCATAATTCGACCGGGGGATTTCCTAGAAAAAACAGAAGGTCCAGATGGGCAACTCAAAGTCGTTTCTCACGCTCGCGGCGGCGAGCGCGCTGTTGCTCTGCACGCTCGGCGCGCACGCGCAGGAAAGCCGCTCGCTCGTCATGCAGGATAGCAAGCCCGACGTATGGCTGAACGCCGGCATGCTCTCCTACCACTTCGACCGCGACAAGCATTATAGGGAGTTCAACTATGGGCTCGGGGCGGAGGCGATCTTCTCGCCGAACCACGCCGCGATCGTCGGCACCTACAAGAACAGCGAATCGCACCAGAGCCATTACCTCGGCTACGAATATCGCCCGTTCCACTGGCAGCCCGCCGGCCTCGAGGTCTCGGCCGGCGTCGCCGTGAGCCTGATCGACGGCTACCCGATGGAGAACAACACAGGCTGGTTCATCGCGCCGTTTCCGGTGCTGAACGTCGAAGGCAAGCAGTTCGGCGCCAACTTCATCTTGATACCGAACATCAAGCACGGCGGCGCGCTCGCCATGCAGCTCAAGATGAAGGTCTGGTGATGCGCTAGGACTTCTGGGGCGCGGGGCTCGCGGCGCGCGAACGGCGCCACAGCCACGTGCCGACCGGCCAGAAGAGAATGATGAAGGTGGCGATGGCGAGCCACATGGCGATCGGCCGGGTGAAGAACGCGGACACGTCTCCATCGGACTTGATCATCGAGGTGATGAAGTTCTCCTCCATCATCTGACCCAGCACGACGCCGAGGATCGCCGGCGCCACGGGAAAGCCGTTCTCCTCCAGGACGAAGGCGACGAGGCCGAAGAAAAGGATGAGCGCGACGCCGAACACCGTATTATTGATGGCAAAGGACCCGACGATGCAGAAGAGCAGGATCGTCGGCATGAGGATGTTGCGCGAGACCGAAAGCACCGTTTTCGCCGCCTTGATCGTGAGCCAGCCCAGCGGAACCATGATCAGGTTGGCGAGGATGAAGACCAGGAAGATCGCGTAGATGTTCTGCGGATTCTTGAGGAAGATCGTCGGCCCGGGATTCATTCCCTTGAGGTAGAGCACGCCGATGGCGATCGCGGTGATCGAGTCGCCGGGGATGCCGAACACGATGGCCGGGATCCACGCGCCGGCAAGCGCGCTGTTGTTCGCCGCCCCGGCCTCCACGATGCCCTCGACGTGGCCGGTGCCGAACTTCTCCGGCTCCTTGGAGAACTTCTTCGCTACCGCATAGGACATCCAGGCCGCCATGTCGGCGCCGGAGCCGGGCTGGATGCCGATGATCGTGCCGAGCGCGCTCCCGCGCACGAGCGGCCAGCGATACTTCACGAGGAGCTCCCACATTCCCGTGAAGATGTTGCCGATCTTGTCGGTGGCGAGCTTGAGCGGCGGGTCCATGTGCGTCACGAAGCGCAGGATCTCCGATACCGCGAACATGCCGACCATCATCGGGATGAGGCTCACGCCGCCCATGAGCTCCGTATTGCCGAAGGTGAAGCGCGGGTGGGCGGCCGGATTGTCGAGGCCGACGCAGGCGACGAGGAGGCCCAGGATGAGCGAGATGCTCGCCTTCAGGACGCTCGCGTTGCCGATGAAGACCGCGCCGGCGAGGCCGAGCACGACGAGCCAGAAATACTCGAAGGAGCTGAACTGGAGCGCGATCTCGGCGAGGCCCGGCGCCGACGTGATCATCACCACCGTGCCGAAGAGGCCCCCGATCGCCGAGAACACGAGCCCGGCGCCGAGCGCGATCTCCGCCTGGCCTTTCTTCGTCATCGCATAGGCCTCGTCTGTGTACGCGGCCGAGGCCGGCGTTCCCGGGATGCGAAGCAGCGCCCCCGGAATATCGCCGGAGAAGATGGCCATCGCCGTGGCGGTCACGATGGCCGCGATCGCCGGGACTGGCGCCATGAAGAACGTGATCGGCACGAGGAGCGCGGTCGCCATCGTGGCAGTGAGGCCCGGGATGCAGCCCACGAATAGACCAAAAAGCGCCGAGCAGAAGATGACCGCCAGCACGTACGGGTCGAGGACGAGGGCGAGCGCCTGGCCGTAGATGGCGAGCATCGGCTTACCAGAGCACCGGGAGGACGCCCCAGGGCAAGGGCACCCGCAGGGTCTTGTAGAAGATGAGATGGATCACGATCGGGAAGACGATCGAGAGCGGCACAGCCAGTAGCGGCTTCACTCGCAGCGCGAGGAAGAGCGCGAGCAGGATCACGGTGCCGCAGATCAGGAAGCCGAGCTTCTCGGACGCGACGATATAGAACAGGAGCCCGCCGACTGCCACGCAGAAGTTCAGCACGTGCCGCGGGGAATGGAGCCAGGCGCCGACAGCCACGACGCCCTGCTCCGCGCGATCGCGCCAGCCTCGCCAGATGAGCGCGATGGCGCACCCGGCGAGGAGCACCGCGAGCAGACCCGGAAACGCGCCGGGACCGACCTTCTGTCCGGGGAAATCCGGGAAGGTGCGGATGTCGAACAGGATCGCGACGGACAGCGCAAGCAGCGCGAGCCCGCTCAGGGCGTCGTTGAACTTCACGCCCGCGGCGCTACTTCGCGATGCCGACGGCCTTCATGACCGAGCCCAGATCGGCATCGGCCTTGGCCATGAACTTCGCCGCGTCCTCGGGCCCGGCCCAGACCACGCCGTAGCCCTGCTTCGCCATGAAGTCGCGGAACTCCTGGGAATCGTGCACCTTCTTGAGCGAGCCGACGACCTTCGACTGGATATCGGCGGGGAGGCCTTTCGGGGCGGCAATGACGCGCCATGCGGCGATCTGCCAGTTGCTCCCGGTCTCGCTCTTGAGCGTGGGAAGCTTCGGATAGAGCGCGGGCGGCGTCGCGTCCATGATGGCAAGCGGCTTCACCTTGCCGGCGTCGATGAGCGCTCGCGCTTCGGGGATGGAGCAGGTCACGAGCTCGACGCCGCCGGCCACCAGGTCCTGAAGACCCGGCGCGGCGCCCTGCGAAGGCACCCAGGGCACGGCCGCCGGGTCGATGCCCTGGTCCTTCAGCATGCCGGCGAGGGCAAGATGCCAGATGCCGCCCTGCCCCGTTCCCGAGGCCTTGAATTTGCCGGGATTCGCCTTCACGGCAGCTAGAACGTCCTTCACCGATTTGTACGGCGCATCCGAGCGCACGCTCAGGCCGGCAGGGTCGGAGTTGACCAGCCCGATGGGCGTGAAATCGCTCGGCTTGAGCTGCGTGAGCCCGGCCCAATGCATCATCGCGATCTCGACGGTGATGAGGCCCAGCGTGTAGCCATCGGCGGGCGACGAAGCGATCGCTTGGTGCCCGACGACGCCCGAGCCGCCGGTGCGGTTAACGACGTTGATCGGCTGGCCGAGCTCTCTCTCGAGAAGGCTGCCGATGATCCGCGCGGTGGCGTCGGTGCCGCCGCCCGCGCCCCAAGGCACGATCAGGGTGATGGGACGGTTGGGATAGTTCTGCGACGAGGCGAGCGACGCGAAAGCGAGCGTGACGAGCGCCAGCGCGAGGCGCACGAGAACCCTTGTATTTTGCATGTCTATTCCTCCCCTTCCTCCTATGGCGCCGGCGACTCTAGCACGGATTGGCGCGGCGGCCGACCGTTCCCGAGCAGGCGATCGAGCACCGAAGGATCCACGGGCTTGACGAGGTGGTGGTCGAAGCCGGCGCGCTGCGAGCGCTGCTTGTCCTCCGGTTGTCCCCAACCGGTCAGCGCGACGAGCACCATGCCCTCGGAGAAGGGCTCGGCGCGAATGCGCGCGGCCGTGTCATAGCCGTTGACGCGCGGCATGCCGATGTCGAGCAGCGCGACGCTCGGGCGGAACGTCTGCGCGAGGTCGATGGCCTGCTGCCCGTCGTAGGCGGTGCGCACGTCGTGCCCCGCGAGCCGCAGCATCGTCGCCAGGCTGTCCGCCGCATCGCGGTTGTCGTCGCGGCAGATGCTGCCCTCCACGCCGGTCTGGGCGAGGATGTCGCGGCAGATGGCCGCGTCGCGGGCGGTGGGAGCGAGGAGAAGGACCGATTCCTGCCTGAAGCCGGCGTCAGGGGCCGGGATGGCGCTCATGGGAGTCCGGCATGTCCTTCATCACGATGGGGACGCCCGTGAACACCCCATGGTACCTGGCGAGGGGCTCGCCGACGCGGATGCCGCCGCGCGCATGGAACGTGATCTCGCGCAGCGCATCCTCGTGCGGGCCGCTCCGCTTCTTCACGACCGAGACCGCCCGGCGAAGCTTCCCCGCCGCCTCGAAGTAGCGAAGGACGATCACGGTGTCGGCGATATAGCTCGCGTCGACCGGCGTCTGCATGGCGTTGCCCAGGAGCCCCTGCTGAGCGACGACCATCAACGTGACGACCCCCTGCTGGGCGAGGTAGGTGAGCAGCTCGTGGAGCTGGATGGTGAGGAAGCGCTCCTCGGGCATGGCGTTCAGGTAGCCGTTCAGGCTGTCGATGACCACGACGCGCACGTTCTCGCGCTCCACGACGTTGCGTATCGCGTGCACGAACTGGCCTGGCGAGAGCTCGCCGGGGTCGATCTGCTGCACCTTGAGAAGCCCGCGATCCATCGCGCCCTTGACGTCGATCGCGAGTCCCTGGGAGCGGGCCACCAGCGTGGCGATTCCCTCGTCGAAGGTGAAGACCGCCGACTTTTCGCCGCGGCGCGCGGCCTCGCAGGCGAACTGGCTTGCGATCGTGGATTTGCCGGAGCCGGCCGGACCCATGAGGAGCGCGCTCGTGCCCCGGTCGAGCCCGCCGCCGAGCAGTTGGTCGAGCTCCGCCACGCCGCTGGTGAGCGGCTGGGTCGCGTAGCGCTGGTGGTGCTCGGCCGCGACCAGCCGCGGGAACACCTCCAGGCCGCCGCTGCGGATGACGAAGTCGTGGTAGCCGCCGCGAAACGCGCTGCCGCGCATCTTCATGACGCGCAGCCTCCGGCGCTCGGCGCCGTATTCCTGGGCCATGTGCTGCAGCGTGATGACGCCGTGCGCGAGGCTGTGCAGCTGCAGGTCGTTGTCGGCGGCGGTGCGATCGTCGAGGAGGAGCACCGTGCAGCGCCTGCCGATGAAGAACTGCTTCAGCGCGAGGACCTGGCGTCGGTAGCGCAGCGGGTGCTGCGCGAGCAGGCGCATCTCGGAGAGCGAATCGAAGACGACGCGGGAAGGCGCCTCGCGCTCGACCTGCTCGAGAATCGAGCGCGTCGTATCCGAGAGCTCGACGTCCGAGGGATGGAAGAGCCGGGACTGGTTTTCCGGGTTCAGGCTCTCGTTCGAGGGCAGGAGCTCGTAGATACTCAGGCCCTGGATGTCCCAGCCGTGGGAGCCGGCGACGCCGGCAAGCTCCTCCCTGGTCTCGGACAGCGAGACATACATCCCTTTCTCCCCCAGCCGCCGGCCCTCGAGCAGGAACTGGACCGCGAGGGTCGTCTTGCTGGCCCCGGGATCGCCTTCGATGAGGTAGAGGCGGTCGGCTGTGAATCCGCCGCCGAGGATGTTGTCCAGCCCCGCGATGCCCGTGGCGACGGGGTCGTGCTTTCCACGCATGGGTCGAGAATTATTTTTCGCGCGGAAATTTAACATCGGCGTGCCGCGCTCGACATGCCGCCGCGCCCGTGAATTCGCTGTAGCAGGGGAACTACAGTTCGCGGCGGGGCCGCGGGCGCTTCAGGGCGGCGCGTTTTCCCTCGCGCGCGCGACGATTCGCTCCGCAATCGCGCCGAGCGGCAGCACGCGCTCCACGGCGCCCGCCTCGATCGCGCTCTTCGGCATGCCGAAGACGACGCAGCTCGCCTCCTCCTGCGCGAGCGTGTGCCCGCCCGCCGCGCGGATGCGCCGCATGCCCGCAGCGCCGTCGCTTCCCATGCCGGTGAGGATCACAGCCGTCGCGGCTGCCCCCGCGGCCGCCGCGACGGAGTCGAAGAGCACGTCCACCGAAGGCCGGTGCCGGTTGACGGCCTCGCCCTGCGCGACGCGCGCCTCGAAGCCCTTTCCGACGCGCTTGACGGACAGATGCCAGTTTCCGGGCGCGACATAGGCATGGCCCGCCTTGAGCGGCTCGCCGTCGACGGCCTCCCGCACCTCCAGCTCGCATTGCTCGCCGAGGCGCTTCGCGAACATGCGCGTGAACATCTCTGGCATGTGCTGGACGATCGCGACGGGCGGCGTGCGAGCGGGCAGGCGCGCGAGGACCTCGCGGATCGCCTCCGTGCCGCCGGTGGAGGCACCGATGGCGACGAGCTTTCCCTCGAGGGCGCGCGCGTCGGCCGGCCCTTCGAGCACGCCCGGCCGCGCGGGCCGGCCGGCGGCTTCGCGGGCACCGACGTCCGCGCGCGCCGCCGCCCGCAGGCGCTCGGCGATCTCGGCGGCAAAGTCGATGAGCGCGTGGCCGTCCGCGGCTCGCGGCTTCGCGATCACGTCCACCGCGCCGAGCTCGAGCGCGCGCAGCGACGCCTCGGCGTCTCGCTCGGTCTGCGAGGAGACCATGACCACCGGCATGGGATGCAGGCGCATCAGCCGCTCGAGGAAGGTCAGGCCATCCATGCGCGGCAGCTCCACGTCGAGCGTCATGACGTCGGGCTTCAGGGACTTGACGAGCTCGCGCGCCTCGTACGGGTCCGCGGCGATGCCGGCCACCTCGAGCCCCTCGCCCCGGCGGATGATGTCCGCGAGCAGGCGCTGCATGACCGGCGAATCCTCGACGATCAGGACGCGGGCCATCGGGCTAGAAGAGATCCGCCGAGCCGGCGCCGCCGGAAATGCGCTCGAGGCGCGCAGCGTAGTCGCGCTCGCGCTTGGCGATCGTGTCGTTGCGCAGCGATTTCAGCCGCTTGAGGAGCACGCGCCCCGTCTGCGCGAAGAAATAGATCTTGCAGGGCTCTTCATGGCCGAGGTCCTCGGCGACGACGCGGATCGACTCCCGCTTGAGGTATTCCATCGCGAACGCGGCGTTTCGCTCGCCGATGTCCGACATGCCGGGAAGCACGCGCGCAGCGCCGAACACTTTCGCCTCGAGGCGCTCGCGCTTCGCCCCCAATGCAAAGAGCTGGTTGATCAGCACCTCCATGGCGTAGGCGCCGTAGCGGGCCGAGGCCGAGAGCGGCCCGTCGGCATCCCGGTCGGGCAGCATGAAGTGGTTCATGCCTCCGACCTTGGCGACGGGATCGCGCATGCAGGCGGAAACGCAGGAGCCCAGCACGGTGACGATCACCATGTCGCGCTGGGTGATGTAGTACTCGCCCGGGCCGATCTTCGCCGCATCGACGTTGAAATGGCGGTCGCGGTAGATCACCGGCTTCGCGACAGCGCTGGATTCTTCCCCTCTCATCTCAGGCGGCGCGGCGGTAGACGGTCTTGCCGGCCGGCCGGAAGAGCGACCCGGCGTGCAGGAAGCTTTCCGAGTGGCCGGCGAAGAGCAGGCCATCCGGGGCGAGCACCCGGGCGATGCGCTCGAGGACGCGGTACTGGGTCGGCTTGTCGAAGTAGATCATCACGTTCCGGCAGAAGACGGCATCGAAAGGACCCTCGAGCTTCCACACGTCGTCGGTGAGGTTTAGGGTGCGATAGTCGACCAGCGCCGCGACCTCCGGGCGCACTCGGGCGAATCCCTCCTTGCTTCCTGTTCCGCGCAGGAAATAGCGCTTGAGGCGCTGCGGGCCCACCGGCTCGACGCGCTCCATTGCGTAGATGCCGCGGGCCGCCTCCTGCAGCACGGTAGTGTCGATATCCGTGGCGACGACCTGGGCGGGCGGCTGCAGGCTGGAAAACACGTCGCACAGCGTGATGGCGATGGAATAAGGCTCCTCGCCGGTGGACGCTGCCGCGCTCCAGACGCGCACCGGCCGCCTCGCAATCGACTTCGCATGCTCGGCGAGGATCGGGAAGTGGTAGGACTCCCGGAAGAAGTAGCTGAGGTTCGTGGTCAGCGCGTTGACGAAATGCTGCCACTCCTCCTGGGCCGGATCGTCGAGCAGCGCAAGGTATTCGGCGAACGACCCATAGCGCAGGGCGCGCAAACGCTTCACGAGCCGGTTGTAGACCATGTTGTGCTTCGAATCGTTGAGGGCGATGCCCACTCGCGCATGGATGAGCGAGCGCACCCGCTCGAAGTCCGCCCTCGTGTAGGGGAACTCCCGCCCGACGAACCCGTCCCCGGCGCCGACGCTCCTCGCCTGGACGGCCGGGCTCATTCCGCGGCCGCCGCCTCGTCGACGATCGCCATGTCGCGGCTCGTCATGAGCTTCTCGATGTCGATCAGGATGAGCATCTGGCCGTTCACCGTGGCGAGGCCCTGCAGGTACTTCGTGTCGAGCCCGCCCGAGAGCTCCGGCGGCGGCTTGATTTCGCTCGCCGGCACGCTCATCACGTCGGAGACCCCGTCCACGACGACGCCGATGGTGCGCCGGGCGATGTTGAGCACGATCACGACCGTCTGGGAGTCGTAGCGGCTTTCCGCCAGCCCGAACTTCACCCGGAGGTCCACGATCGGCACGATGTTGCCGCGCAGGTTGATGACCCCCTTGATGAAGGCCGGCGTGTTCGCGATTCGCGTCGGCTGCTCGTAGGTGCGGATCTCCTGCACCTTGAGGATGTCGATGCAGTACTGGGCGTCGCCCAGGACGAAGCTCAGGTACTCGCGCCCTGCTTGCGCGGCTTCGCCTGCTGCCTGGAGGGTTTGCATGCGTGCGCTCCCGGGATCCGTTCCTAGAATTCTTTCCATTCGTCCTCGGCGCCGACCGGCTCCGGGGTCTTGCGCCGGGGCAGCGGCTTGGGCGTAGGCCGCGGCAGCGGCTCGGCGCGCGCGGCGCCGGGCGCCGATCTGGGCTGCGGCGCTGCCGCGGCGGGCGCGACGCCTTGATCGCCAGTCTTGAACCGCGCCACAAGGCCCTTCATCCGGTCGGCCTGTTCCTGGAAGGTGAGGGAACTAGCCGCCGCCTCCTCCACCAGAGCCGCGTTCTGCTGCGTCATGCTCTCGAGCTGCAGGATAGCCTTGTTGATCTCGCCTACGCCGGCGCTTTGCTCGGAGGAGGCGACGGCGATTTCCCCGATGAGCTGGTTCACCTGCTGCACGCTCACGACGATGTCGTCGATCACCTTCCCCGCCCCTTCCGCTTTCTTGCTGCCATCCTTGATCTGGCTCACCGATTGCTCGATCAGCGCGCGGATTTCCTTCGCCGCTTCGGCGCTTCGCTGAGCGAGCGCGCGCACCTCGCCGGCCACGACGGCGAAGCCGCGGCCCTGCTCCCCGGCCCGCGCCGCCTCCACCGCCGCGTTCAGGGCAAGGATGTTCGTTTGGAAGGCGATGCCCTCGATGACCCCGATGATGTCGGCCATGCGCTTCGAGCTCTGGTCGATGCGCCCCATCCCCTCGACGACCCCGTGCACGGCCTCCGCGCCCTCCTTCGCCACCTTCTCGGCGCTCTGGGCGAGGCCGGAGGCGAGCTTGCAGTTGTCGGCATTCTGCTTCACCGTCCCGGCGAGTTCCTCCATGCCGGAAGCGGTCTCCTCCAGCGTGGAAGCCTGCTGCTCCGTGCGCTGCGAGAGGTTCGAGTTCCCCGAGGCGATCTCGGTCGCCGAGAGGGCCACCGCGTCCGCGCTCGCGCGCACCTGGGCCACGATCTGGCCGAGGTTGCGGTTCACCTCGGCGAGAGCGCGCGTGACGATGCCGAAATAGCCTCCCATCTTCGCGTCGCCCGAGGCGGCCAGGTCGCCGTCGGCGACGCGCTTGATGAGCGCGACGAAGTACGCCCACCCGGCGTCGGCCTGGAAGTAGAACGCGAACATCAGGTAGCCCGCGAGGAGCCACGTCGCCGCCGCCGCGGCGAGCATCGGCGTCGCGATGTCGTCGTAGGTGTCGTAGAGCACGATCAGCAGGGGCACGGTGAATGCGAGGCTGAGCAGCGGCAGCTTCTTCGTGTTGCTGAGCCGGCCCATCACCGCGATGCCCGGCGCCAACAGGATCTTCATAGCGTTCCCCCTCTTTTCAGTTCTGGTACTGCGGCGATTCGACGGAGCGCACGAGCGCCCCGACGTCGAGGATCAGCACGACGCGCCCTTCTCCGAGGATCGTCGCGCCGGCGACGCAAGGAATCTTGCGATAGTTCGCCTCGAGCGTCTTGATGACCACTTGCTCCTGGCCGAGCAGCGCATCGACGAGGAGCGCCATGCGCTCGCCGTCCGCCTCGAGGACCACCGCGATGCCGCGGTCGGGCCCGGCGGCCGGGGCGCCGAAGAGCTTCCCGAGCGACACGAGCGGCAGGTATTCGCCCCGGATCTCCAGCACGTCGCCGTGCTGGGCGATCGAGCGCACCGCGCCCGCGCCGGGCCGGACGCATTCCACGATCGAGGCGAGCGGCAGGATGTAGGACTCGTCGGCGACGGCGACGCGCATGCCATCGACGATGGCGAGCGTGAGCGGGAGCCGGATCACGAAGCGCGTGCCGCGGCCCGGCTCCGACTCGACCTTGATCGTGCCGTTCAGCGCGCTCACGTTCTTGCGCACGACGTCGAGGCCCACGCCTCGCCCGGAGAGCTCGTTCAGGCGCTCCGCGGTCGAGAACCCGGGCGAGAAGATGAGGTCGTGCGCCTGCTCCTCGCCGACCGGGTCCTGGGGCCCGACGAGGCCGAGCTCGACCGCCTTCGCGCGTACGCGCTCGCGATTGATGCCCCGGCCGTCGTCGGCGACGACGATCTCGATGTTCCCGCCCCGGTGCTCGGCATGGAGCGACAGCGTAGCGGTTTCCATCTTGCCGGCGGCGACGCGCTCGGCCGGCGGCTCGATGCCATGGTCGAGCGCGTTGCGCACGAGGTGCGTGAGCGGGTCCACGAGCTTCTCGATGACCGTGCTGTCGAGCTCGCTCGCCTCGCCGGAGACGCGAAGCTGGACGAGCTTGCCGCTTGCCTGGCAGAGGTCGCGCACGAGCCGCGGGAAGCGACCGAAGGCGAAGCTCATCGGCTGCATGCGGATCGACATCACGCTGTCCTGCAGCTCGCGCGCGCGGTGCTCGAGCTCCTGGAGCGCCTCGTCGAAGCGCCCCGAGGCGTCGGCGGGAAGCTGGGAGAGGATCTGCTTCAGGATCGTCTTCGTGATGACGAGCTCGCCCACGGCGTTCATGAGGCCGTCGAGCTTGGCGCGCCCCACGTGCAGCAGGTCGCTCCTGGGCTGGAGCAGCGGATCGAAGTCGTCCGAGCGCCGCGACCCGGTCCTGCGGTCGGCCTTTCGCCGATCGCCGCCGCGCCGTTCTGGCGCCTGCGGGGCGGCGGGTGCAGCACCCGCTGAGGCGGGAGGGAGAGCCGGAGCCGACCGGTCTTTGCTTGCCGCAGCCGGCCCGCCGCCCTCGATCTCGAGCTCGCAATCGTCTTCTACCCAGCCGAATACGTCCGCGATTTCCTCGCGCGCGCGCTCCGTCTCGAGATCGAGCGCCCAGGCGAGGTAGCACTTCTCCGGATCGAAGCCCTCTTCCGGCAGCGCCGAGAGATCGGCCTTCGCAGCGAGCGTGCCCATGCCGTCGAGCACCCGGAAGAGCTTCACGACGTCGTTGCCGCTCGCGAAGAAACCCGGGGCCGGCCGAAAGCGGATCCGGTAGCGTCCGGCGCCGCCGGCCTCGGGCGTTGCGTTCTCCCGCTCGGGCTCCTTGCCATGGCCGTTCCTCAACTCGGCGAGGCGTCCGAGGAGCGCGTCGTCCTTTCCCGGGTCGTGGGGTTTCTCTTGCTGCGCCGCACGCAGCGAGTAGCGTACGTGGTCCACGCAGGCGAGCATGATGTCGACCGCCTCGGGATCGGCCTCGAAGCGGCCCTTGCGCAGGTCGTCGAGGACGTTCTCGAACTCGTGGGTGAACCGGCCGATCTGGGGGAAGCCGAGACTCCCTGCGGCCCCCTTGATCGAATGGATGGCGCGGAAGATCGCGTTCAGGAGCTCCGGCGAGCGCTCCCCGCCCTCGAGGCGCAGGAGGTTCGCCTCGGTGGCGTCCAGTCCTTCCAGGCTCTCCGAGAAGAAGCTCGCATGGAACTGCCGCAGGTCAATTGACATACGCGTCGACCAGCACCTGGTTCACCACCGAGACCAGCCGCTCGGGCGTGAAGGGCTTCTCGATGAACCCGGAGGCGCCGAGCGCTTCGGCCTTCTTGATGTTCCCGTCGCTCGCGTCGCGCGCCAGGATCAGGATCGGGGTCGTGCGGTAGGTCTTGAGCTCGCGCAGCGCCTTGATGAGGTCGAGGCCGCTCATCCCGGGCATCTCGACGTCCGTGATCACGAGGTGCACGCGCTTGATCTTCGCAAGGTCGAGCGCCTCCTCCCCCCGCGCGGCCTCCGTGACCTGGTAGCCGATGTCCTGGAAGACCTTCGTCACGATCTGGCGGATCGAGGCGACGTCGTCGACGATCATGATTCGCGGCATGGCGGCTCGCTCAGTCCAGCACTTTCTTCAGCGTGTCGAGCAGGACCTCGGGGTTGAAGGGCTTCACGATCCAGCCCGTCGCCCCGGCGCTGCGGCCCTTCTGCTTGAGCTCGGCGCCCGCCTCCGTGGTGAGCACGAGGATCGGGATGAACTTGCAGTCGGGCAGCGCCCGCAGGCTCTGCACGAGGTCGATTCCGTTCATGCCCGGCATGTTCACGTCCGTGATGACGAGGTCGAATTTCTTCCCCTTTGCCTTCGCCAGCGCCTGGTTGCCGTCAGGCGCCTCGGTGACGTCGTGGCCCGCGCTCGTGAGCGTAAAGGCCACCATCTGCCGCATGGTGGTCGAATCGTCGACGACCAGGATGGATGCCATCGGTGTTTCCTCTTAGAAAAGCTCGACCTTGGCGCCGTCGTCGCCGCGCGGCCCCTTGTCCTGCGGCGCCGCCGGCGCCGCGGTTCCTGCCGGCGCCGCCGGCTTCTGCGGCTCCGGAGCGGTCTTCAGGCTGACGCGGAAACGCCCGGTCGAGCCCTCGGCGCCCTCGGCGTGCGGGAGCTTGCGGTTGAACGTCCTCGTTTCCTCGAACATCGCGAGCCAGGACGACGCGAGCTCGGTCAGCATCGGCGCCTTGAGCCGCTGCAGCTTCTGCTGAGTGATGTCCTGGAACTGCAGCTCGATGATGATCTGGTTGATGTCGGCCTGGATCTGGCTGCCCAGGTTGCCGATGTCGGAGAGCGCGCGGTTCACTTCCTCGCTCTTCTTGAGCGTCGCGCCCGTCAGCTCGGCGATCTGGTCGCTCGAGCGCCGCCCCGCGTCGCGCGCCTGCGTCGCGAGCGCGCGGATCGCCTCGTCGGTGCTGCGCGCCTGCGCCTTGATGTCCTCCAGCGTCTTGCGGATGGCCCGGCTCGACTCGTCGGCGGTGAGGCTGAGCGCCCGCACGCGGTCCGTCATCTCCACGAACGCGCGGTTGTCGGCGTTGCCGCGCCGCCCGCTGTCCAGGGCGAGCACCCGGATCTGGCTCGCGAGCTCGGCCATCTGGTCGAGGGCGCCGTCGATGCGCTTGGAGTCTTCCCGCACCGCTTCCTGGCGGGCCGCCAGGCCGGCGAGCTCTTCGCCCGTGGCGAGGAGCTGTTCGCCGAGGCTCTTGAGAAGGGCGTCGCACGCCTGGATGTAATCGGTGAGCGACTGCGGCGAGTCGCCTCCCTCTCCCTCGGCGCGGCTGAGGAGCGCGACCGCAAGCTCGACCTGCCGGCGCGTCTTGCGCGTCACTTCGACGAAGCGCTTGCCGATCTCGATCACGGCCGATTCGGCGTGCGTCATGACTTCCGTGACGTGCTGGTCGACTTCTTCGAGCTGCAGCTTCGACTCGCGCGTCACGTTCGCCCATCGCGCCAGCAGCTGCGCGTTCTGCTCCGAAGCCTGCCGCATGCGAAGGATGTCGCCGTCGCTCACCTTGCCTGAATCGCTCGCGCGGCGCGACGCAGGCGGATTGGGCAGCACGTGCAGGATGAGAAGCCAGGCACATACGAAAAGGAGCGGCACCGAAATGGAAAGCAGCCACCACGGCGCCCACGGCGCGACCGCGAGCCACGGAATCATGACGAGCACGAACATCGGCACGAGCCGGTTGCGGTAGGCGTAGAGCTTGAACCGCAGCGCCTTCACGGGACCCCCATCGCGCCGGAAAGCCCGAGGAGGTCCGCGGCGGCGCGCATGGAAGCGGAAACGCCCGCCCAGCTGACCGACTTGCCTGCCGCGGCAAGCACCCGCTGGCCGGCAAGCACGGCCTGCAGGCCGGCGGCATCCACTTTCTCCACCTCCCGGCCGTCGAGTGTCACGCTGGTCGCCGGGCTTTTTGTCGCTTCCTTCAGCATCGCGTAGGCGGACGCGGCGCTTGCGATGCGCAGGTCGCGCGCGAGCTTCAACGTCTTGGCTGGTTCGGATCCTTTGGTCTTTGCCATGGCATTTTTCTGGTCTTCGGCGGACTTCGCGCCCGCCTGGCGTCTCCCCCGCTTCTTTGTGTATATCAATGGGATACGCTGGCCTTGTCAAGTACCTTGTCGGTCGGCGCCAACAAACATTGTCATCAGAAAAGCGTCGCCTCGCCGCCCTTCTCCGTGGCGGGCGGCGCCAGCGCGCCCTCGGCTACGAGTGCCTCGTACTCGGCCACGCGATTGCGGCCGCCGGACTTGGCGAAATACACGGCACGATCCGCGCGATCGACATAGGTCGTCGCGGGCGTGAGCGGGTCGTCGAGCCGCGCGAAGCCGACGCTCGCCGTGACGCGGCCGACGCGCGGAAACTCGTAGCGCTCGACGCAGGCGCGAAAGCGCTCGAGCGCGGCCCAGGCCTGCTCGCGCGTATCGGAGGAGAACACGACGATGAATTCCTCGCCGCCGAAGCGGTACACGAGGTCCCCCGCCCGGAAGGACGCACGCAGAACGCGCGCGAAGTGGATGAGGATCTCGTCGCCGTACAGGTGACCGAAGCGGTCGTTGATCATTTTGAAGTGGTCGACGTCCACGACGGCGAGGAAGTAGCAGCGCCTCGCAGACCCGGCGAGCCGGCCGAGCAAGCCCCCGACCTCGGAATAGAAGAGCCGCCGGCTCGAGAGGCCCGTCAGCGGATCGGTCTCCGCGTCGGCAAGGACGGCGTAGTAGGCGCAAAGGAGCGGAATGAACGACCGCACGAGCGGGCCGGGATCCGGCGCGCCCGGCAACTCGAGCACATAGCGCACTTCTCCTCCCGCAGAGAGCGGCAAGAAGAGCCGTCCGTCCTCGTGCGTCGGCGAGCGATCGCGAAGCGCGCGAAGGAGCGCGCGATCCCGCACCGGGATGGGCGCCTCGAGCGGCTCCTGCCCTTGAGCCACGATGGCGTACTCGAGCGCGCCGGGCTCCGGAATGCGCGCCGCCGCGACGGGAAAGACGTGCAGCACGCGGCCTTCGGGCGTACCGAGAAGCCGCGCGAGCGCCGTCGCGGCATGCGCGGGGACCGCGACGCTTTGCCTGAGCTCGAGCAGGCTCGCGATTTCCCGGGCAAGCGCATCAGCGGTGGCCGGGGCCGGCGCCACGCGAGGAACCCTAGCCGGTCGAACCCGCAAGGGCGAGGGCGTGGGGCGCCGGCGCGACAAGGCGCTCGGCTTCCGCAGGGGCAGGCTCGGCAGCGCTCGCGAATCCATCCTGCGCGAGGCGGAAGACGGAAACGGCATCCGCGAGCCGCTCCGCCTGCTCCGCGAGCGCCGTGGTGGCCGCGCTCGCCTGCTCGACGAGCGCCGCGTTTTGCTGCGTGACGTGCTCGAGCTGCGAGACGGTCTGCGTCACCTGGCCGACGCCTTCGCTCTGCTCCTTCGCTGCCGCCGAAATCTCGGCGACCACCGCGCTCACTTCCCTTGCCTGCGTGACGATGCCCGCCATGGTGCGGCTCACGCCCTCGACGAGCGCCGCGCCGTCGTCGATCTGCCGGCTTGCCTCGGCGATGAGCCCCTTGATCTGCTTCGCCGCCTCTGCGCACCGCTGCGCCAGGCCGCGGACCTCGGTCGCGACCACCGCGAAGCCGCGCCCCTGCTCGCCCGCGCGCGCGGCTTCCACAGCGGCGTTGAGCGCCAGGATGTTGGTCTGGAATGCGATGGAGTCGATGACGCTCGTGATCTCGGCCACCTTGCGCGAGCTCGCGCTAATGGCGTTCATGTTGCCCACCACGCTCGACATGTCGTGGTTGCCGCGCTCGGCCGACGCGGCGGCGCCTTGCGCGAGCTGGTCGGCCTTGTGCGCGTTGTCGGCCGTCTGGCGCACGCTCGAGCTGAATTCCTCCATGCTCGAGCTCGCCTCCTCCAGGGAGGCGGCCTGCGCCTCCGTGCGCTGCGAGAGGTCGTTATGGCCGGCGACGAGCTGGGAGACGGAGTCCGCGATCGCGTGCGCGCCGCCGCGCACCTCGGCAACGATGCGCGTGAGCCCCGAGTTCATTCCCTGCAGAGCCATCATGAGCCTGCCCGCCTCGTCCGTGCGGTCGGTCTCAAGCTTGGCCGTAAGGTCGCCGGCGGCGACCCGGTCCGCGACGCGCACCGATTCGGCAAGCGGGCGAGTGATCGAGCGCGCGAGCGACACGGCGATGATCGCAGCAACGAGGAGCGCCGCCACGGCCGCACCGAGCACGATGCGCCGTCCCGTGTCGATGAGGCGTGTGATGGCGAGCGAGGCCTTCTCGGTCTCGGCATTGCTCATCTCCGTGAGCTTCTCCATGATGGAGCCGAGCACCTTGTCGTCGCTTTGGACCGTGAGGTCGAGCGTGGCGAGGTCCGCGCCCTTCTGCGAGCGCTTCTTCACCAGGTCCTGCATCGTCTCGCGGAACTGCCGGCTGAACGTGCCCGCGCCCTCGAGCATCATCCGCTCGTCGCTCGTCACGTCGCCAAGCTCCCTGTAGGCGGCGAGCTCGGCGTCCATGGCGTCGAGCTCCTTGGCGAAGCGCTCGGCATAGTCGCCGCCGCGGTAGATGAAGTAGCGGAAATTGAGCGTGGCGTTCGTGAGATGCGTCGAGGCCTTGATCATGCGCTCGCTTCGCTTGCTCGCCACGGCGGACATCTGCGTCCATTCCTGCGATAGGCGCGTGAGCAGGTAAAGCGACACGGCGGCGATAGCCAGCATGGCGGCCATGACGAGAGCGAAGCCGCTGCCGAGCTTCCCGGCAATCTTCATTTCTTTGCATCCTCCTTGCCGCGCATCTTGAACCGAACGAGGAAGCGCCTCAAGGGCCGCGCCCGTTCGCGGCGTGACTGCTTGACACACGCTTACAGCGAGCGATCTGCCTCCTCGGCTCAGCACCGCGTCCGGGCCGCGGCCCGTGGTCGGCAGTACCTGGGGCAATCCGGCGGCCCGGGCAGAACGATAAGGCCCTACCAGTTTTTCTTTTCAAATCAAGGTCAGCCCCCCTCGACGCGGGGGCGGCCGGTTTGCAATGTTTGACGATCCGGGGCCTAATTCCTCTTGACACCCGGCGCGCGCATCCGCGGGCGCCGGAAAGCCAATACCAACGGGAGGCAACAAGCATGGATGCGCGTCTGACGATGGAGGCTGCAATCACCGGCATGGCGCCCGCGCGGCAGGATCGGCCCGCGGCGCGGCGCGAGCAGCGCCTGCCCTTCACGATCCGCGTGGCGGGCACCGAGGAGCAATTGCAAAGGGCGGTCGACGTGCGCTATCGCGCGTATGGCCGCCACGTCCCGGTATTCGCGGAAAAGCTTCGCGCGCCCGAGGCGATGGATCGCGCGAGCGGCTGCGTAGTGCTCCTCGCCGAATCCAGGCTCGATGGCGAGCCGCTCGGCACGATGCGGATCCAGACCAACCGGGACCGCCCGCTTCCGCTCGAGTCGCTGGGCCTTCCCGATTGGCTCCAGAACCGCCGCCTCGCGCAGGCCTCGCGCCTGGGCGTGGAGACCGGGCGCATGGGCACGGTCGTGAAGACGGCGCTCTTCAAGGCCTACTATCTCTTCTGCCGCCAGGCCTCCATCGAATGGGCCGTGATCGCCGGCCGGCCGCCCCTGGATCGCATGTACGAAGCGCTCTGCTTCCAGGACGTCTTCCCCGGGGAGCTGATTCCGCTCCCGTTTGCGGGAAACCTCCCGCACCGGATCATGGCGGTGGAAGTCGATACGCTCGCCGAGCAGTGGCAGGCTGCCGGCCATCGCCTGCACGAATTCTTCTTCGCGACCCGGCACGACGACATCGACCTGTCGCTGTCCCGGCCGGAGGCCACGGCCTTGCCTTCCGCCGTCCCGAGCCTCCCGCGTCCGATGGAAGGCGCGGAGCGGCGCGCAGCCTGAGCGTCGCCGCCCGTTCGTAGGACGATGCGCTTCTCCGGCCGATCTCCCGGAGCGTGGCTCGAGCGCGCGAACCGCGCGCTCGACGCCGCGCTTTTCGGCGTCTCGGCCTACGCCGTGCCGGCTGCGATCGCCGCCGTCACCGTAGTCGCCCTCGCGCAATGGGAGCGGCAATACGACGCCGGCGAAGGAAGGGCGCTCAAGGTCCAGGTGCTCGAGACGCAGGAGGTCGATCCGCCGCTTGGCGAGCTGACCCGCCAGCTCGCCTCCAAGCGTGCCGTTCCCTACTACGACACTCACCTCTCGGAGCGGCCCTTCTGGTTCAGCTTCACGCCCATGGCCGACGCCGAGACACCGCTCGCTATCGAGTTTCCCTCGCGGCATGGCCACGCGCTTGCCTGCTGGGATGCGACCTCGGCCGCGTTGCTCGGCAGCGCCGATCGCAGCGGCGCCTCCGGTGCCATGCGCGCCGCGCGCGGCGGCTTTGCGCTCGACCTCGGCCGCGTGTCCCCCGGGCGGCCGATCCTCTGCCGCGGAAGCTTCGTCGGCCCGGCGCGCCTGAGCGTGGCGCAATGGCCTGCCGGGAAGCTCCAGGTCGCGGAACGGCAGTTCGACCGCGATTCGGGACTGCTCGACGGGGGCCTCGTCATGCTCGCCCTCTTCGCGCTGCTCACGGCGATGATCAGCCGCGAGTGGCTGTACGTGCTCTTCGCCGCGTGGCTCATCGCCAACCTGCGGCTCGCCGCCGTATCGGCCGGCTGGGGCGGCTTCTGGCTCGAGCGGAACATCCCGGAGGAGTGGCTGCTCCTCGGGCGCAAGCTCACGATCGCCGCGTACTACGTGCTCATCACCACGCTCTTCGCGCGCCTCTTCCGCGAAGACCTGCGCCGGATCGGGCAGATGGCGCCGCTGCGCGCGCTCCAGTGGTCGTGCGTGCCGCTCGCGATCGCGGCGCTCGCCTTGCCGCAGGCGAAGTTCCTCCCCTACTTGTGGGTCACCACGGCGTTCGGCATCGCCGTCCTGGTCTTCTACATGGCGCGCATCCTCGCGGTCACACGCTCCACGGTGGCCATCTGGTACAGCGCCTCGCTCGCCGTGACGCTCCTCGCGGCGCTATACGAAGTGATCGCCGCGGCGCTGGGAATGAAGGCCTTCATCGGCGTGTTCAATTTCGTCACCGCGGCGCTCTTCTCGAGCCTCCTCGCGACGCTCGCGATCGCCGAGCAGATGCGCCAGGACCGGAAGGAGCGGCTTCGCGCGGAGGTGGAGCTGCGGCACACCTACGAGGTGATTCCGATCGGCCTGTTCACCCTCGCTCCGGACGGCGCCCTGGAGCGCATGAATCCCGCATTGGCGCAAATGCTCGGCGCCGCGCCGGACGGTCCACGCCGGTATTGGCGCGAATATTTCGAGGCGGGATCGTGGGATCGGCTGCAGGACGCCGTCCGCGCCGGCGGCGGCGCAGACCTGGAGATTCGCGGCACGGTGGAAGACGGCGTGCCGCGCTGGTACCACGTGAAGGCTACGCTCACCGGCGAGCGCATCGAGGGCTCGCTGCAGGACGTCACGGAGCGCCACCAGGCCACGGAGCAGCTCCAGTTCCTCGCGGAAAACGACCCGCTCACGGGCGTGCTGAACCGGCGCGGGGTGGAGAAGATCATCGCCGATGCCACCCTGCAGGCGGCAATGGGCCGGCCTCTCGCCGTCGCCTACCTCGACCTCGATCGCTTCAAGCTCATCAACGACCTTTTCGGCCACGTGGCTGGCGACGACGTGCTGCGGCAGGTCTGCCGGCGCATCGAGCGGCACCTCGCCGAGGGGCAGACGCTGGGACGAATCGGAGGCGACGAGTTCCTGATCGTCTTTCGCGGCGCGCCGATCGAAGCGGCGGCCGCGATCTGCCGCGGCATCATCGATGCCATCGGCGGCGCCTCGTTCCTGACGGGCGACAAGGCCTTCCAGGTCAAGGCCTCCATCGGCTTGGTGGAAGTCGCCGGCCACCTGCCGGTAAAGGACGCCATCGCGGTCGCCGATCGGGCCTGCCGCGCAGCGAAGCTCGGCGCCGGCGAAGGGCTCGTGGTCTACGACCGCGCTTCCGCGATCTTCCAGGAGCGCGCCGACGAGCTGAGGCTCCTCGAGCGCCTGGGCACGGGCGCGGCGCCGGAGGGGCTTTTCCTCGTGATGCAGCCGATCCTGTCCCTCAGCGCGCCGCTCGATTCGCTCAACTTCGAGGTCCTCGTGCGCCTGCGCGAGCCCGACGGGAGCATCACGCCGGCGGGCGCGGTCGTGGCAGCCGCGGAGAACAACGGCCGCGCCGCCGTGATCGACCGCTGGGTGCTCGCGAATACGCTGGCCTGGCTCGAGCAGCATCACGACGCGCTCGCCGCCACGCGCTTCGTGACCATGAACCTCTCCGGCGCGTCGCTCAACGACGAGCGCTTCACGCAGGACGCCTACGCGATGCTCGCCTCCTGCCCGCGCGCCACCGGGCGGCTGTGCATCGAGGTCACCGAGCGCGTGGCCCTGCACGACCTCGACAACACGCGCCGCTTCATCGACCGCGTGCGCGGCTACGGGGCAAAGGTCGCCCTGGACGACTTCGGCGCCGGGTATACGTCCTTCTCCTACCTGAAGGAGCTTCCGGCGGATGCGCTCAAGATCGACGGGAGCTTCATCGTCAGCATGATCGCCCACCCCGCCAACCTCGCGATCGTCGAGGCAATCGTGGAGCTCGGGAGGAACCTCGGCATGAAGTCGATCGCCGAATGGGCCGAGGACCGCGCCACGGTCGAAGCCCTCGCGGGACTCGGCGTGGACTACGTGCAGGGGTTCGCCATCTCCATCCCGCAGCCGCCGGAGGCGATCCTCGCGGCGCGCAGCTCGGCGAGCTTCATCGGGGACCCGCAGCTCCTGCGCTACGTGCGCGAGACGCTCGCGCCGGCCGCCGCGCTCGCACAAATGGAGTCAGCGCCGGCGCGCAATCCCTTCGAGCTCCATTGAGCTAGTCGCCCTTGCGCTTGCGCACCACCGCCAGGGCGAGCCCGCCTCCGACCGCGAAAGCGAGGGCGATCGCGAAGCAGATCTTGCGCAGGTCGGAGAAGAGCGTGTCGGTGTCCGAATAGCGCGCCTGCTTGAGGTCGCGCGCCAGCTCGAAATAGAAGAGCGTCCTCGTCCTGAGGTGCTCCAGGTCCTTCTCCTCGCGGATCGCCTGCTGGGACGCGTTGTCGAAGGGAGGGAGCACGACCTGCCGGTTGAGGAGCGGCTCGATTGCGGTCGCGCTCACGATGCCGGTGAGCACGAACAGCATGGCGATGCCGAAATTGTAGATGAGCAGCAGACGCGGCGTAATCATCGATCGAGCCTCCCCTTGGCCGCTGCATTGTAGGCGCAGGCCGGCGAAACAGCGAACCGCGCCGACGCGCGCGGGCGGAACGCGGCGCGCGTGACGTACCATGCGGCCATGAAGCCTTCGGTCGCCGAATCCCCGTATGCGTGGCTGCGGCTCGGCGTCTCCCTCGCGCTGCTGACCATCGGCGCGGCCGGGATGTATTCAGTGGTGGTGATCCTGCCTTCCGTGCAGGCCGAGTTCGGCGTCGGACGCGCCCAGGCGTCGCTTCCCTATACGCTCACCATGCTCGGCTTCGGCGCCGGCGGCGTGCTCATGGGCCGCCTGTCCGACCGCTTCGGCGTCATGGTGCCGGTACTGATCGGCTCCGTTAGCCTGGGTGCCGGCTACCTCGCGAGCGGGGCCGCGCCGGGCCTTTGGTCGTTCGCCCTGCTGCATGGCTTCCTGATCGGCCTCCTCGGCAGCTCGGCGTCCTTTGGGCCGGTCGTCGCCGACGTATCCCTGTGGTTCACGAAGCGGCGCGGGCTCGCGGTCGCGATCTGCATAAGCGGGAACTACCTGGGTGGCACGCTGTGGCCGCCGGTCGTGCAGCACTTCGTCGAAACGGCGGGCTGGCGTGCTACGCAAATGGGGATCGGCCTTTTCTGCGTCGCGACCATGCTCCCGCTCGCGTTCGTGCTGCGCCGGCGGGCGCCGGCGCTAGCGGATACCCCGCCGGGCGGCGTGCGCTCCCACGCCGGGTCGCCGCGGGCGCTGGGACTTTCGCCGGCGGCCCTGCAAACCGTTCTTTGCATAGCCGGCGTCGCCTGCTGCGTCGCCATGTCCATGCCCCAGGTCCATATCGTCGCCTACTGCACGGACCTGGGCATTCCGGCAGCGCGCGGGGCGGAGATGCTCTCGCTCATGATGGGCTTCGGCATCGTCAGCCGCCTTGCTTCCGGGTGGATCGCGGATCGCATCGGCGGGTTGCGCACGCTGCTCGTGGGATCCGCCTTGCAGGCCGTCGCCCTCGCGTTTTTCCTGCCCTCGGACACGCTGGGCTCGCTCTATGTTTCCTCGGCTCTCTTCGGCATGTTCCAGGGCGGCATCGTGCCTTCGTACCCGCTCGTCGTGCGCGAGTACTTCCCGCCGCGGCAGGCCGGCGTGCGCGTGGGCGCGGTACTCACGGCAACGCTCTTCGGCATGGCGCTGGGCGGCTGGATGTCGGGCGCGATTTTCGACCTTACCGGCTCCTATCGCGCGGCGTTCGTGAACGGCATGGCATGGAACGCGGTCAACTTGGCGCTCATCGGCTGGCTCGTGCTCCGCAGCCGCTCGCGTACGCCCGCAGAGCCGGCGCCCGCGGTCTAGCGATGGACAGCCGCCGACGCACATTGCTGGCCGGCGCCGCCGGCGCAGGGCCTGCCCTGCTTCTCTCGAAGAGCGAGCCGCCGGAGAACCTCCAGGTCTTGGGCACCGAGCATTGGCCGGTAAAGGACGCCGGCGGGGAGAAGGTCCGGCTCTTCGCCTGGCGCAAGCGGACGCTCAACGCGCCGAAGGGCGCGCTCGTCTTCGTCCATGGGTCCTCGGTGCAGTCGACGCCGGTCTTCGACCTGCAGGTGCCGGGGAAGCCCGAGTACTCGGTGATGGACTGGTTCGCGCGCCTCGGCTACGACACGTGGTGCTTCGATTGCGAGGGCTATGGCCGTTCCGACAAGTCGCGGCCGATCAACGCGGACATTGCCACCGGCGCGGACGACCTTCAGGCGGTCGCGGACTACGTGGCCCGGCAGACCGGCAGCTCGCGCGTCTTCCTCTACGGCGCCTCCTCCGGCGCGCTACGCGCCGCGCTCTACGCGCAGCGCCACCCGCAGCGCGTCGCGCGAATCGCGCTCGACGCTTTCGTCTGGACGGGCGATGGCAGCCCGACGCTCGCCGAGCGGCGAAGGCGCCTGCCGGAATACAAGGCGTCGAACCGGCGCCCCATCGATCGCGCCTTCATCCGCTCGATCTTCACGCGCGACGGCGCCGGAGAGGCGGCCGACCCTGCAGTCGTCGAGGCGTTCGCGGACGCGGTGCTTGCCCTCGACGACTCGATGCCCACGGGCACTTATGTCGACATGACCGAGAAGCTGCCGCTCATCGACCCGGAGCGGTTCCTGGTACCGACCCTGATCCTGCGCGGGCAGTGGGACGGCATTGCGACGCTCGAGGACGTGATGGGCTTCTTCGCGCGCATCCGCAATGCGGACAAGCAGCTCGCCATGATCCCGGCCGGGCACGTGAGTCTGCGCTCGCGCAACTGGCAGAGCGCCTACCACCTCCTCGACGCGTTCTTCAGCCAGCCGCCGGCCGCCTTCACCGGCAGCTGACCGCCCGCCGCTACTTCGACTGGCTCGTCGATGAAGCGTCGCTCGCCGGCGTATCGCTCGCCGACGGCGTGGACGAACCGTTGCTCGACGCGTCCCCGGCCGCGGGCGCGGTCGATGGGCCGCTCGGCGAGGAGGCATCGCTCGAAGACGAGGCTCCGCTCGACGTCCCGCTCGCGCCGGAAGCGCTCGAAGGCGCGGCGGACGATCCGGTGCTCGAGGAGTCCGTCTTGGCGGCCTCGTCCTTCAGGCACTGGTCGCGGGCGTCGCCCGTCATGCTGTCGCAGCGCGGTGACTCGCCCGCGCGCATGGGATCGGACGGGTTCTGCGGCAGCGCCTGCGCCGACGCGAGGGCCGAGGCCCCCAGGAGAACGGTTGCGAGCGCAGCATGGAATGCTTTCTTCATGTGACCTCCAGGGCAAGTGTGGAAACGGCCCCCGGCGGGGAGCAAGCCCCATGCCGATGGTCTGTCGTTTCGCTGTCGCGCCCCGCCCGACAAGACCGCCGGTTAGACTTCGCGTCCCTTCCCTTCGGACTCTCGCCATGGCCGAACCCGTCCTGAACATCCTCGGAATCAGCGGCAGCCTTCGCAAAGCCTCGTACAACACCGCCGCCCTGCGCGCCTGCGCCTCGCTGCTGCCTTCCGGCATGAAGCTCTCCTTCGCGGACATCGGCGACCTGCCGATGTACAACCAGGACGTGTTCGACTCAGGCATTCCGGCGCCCGTGCGGCGCTTCGAGGCGGAGCTGCGGGCGGCCGACGCCGTGCTGATCGCGAGCCCCGAATACAACTTCTCGATCCCGCCGGTGCTCAAGAACGCGATCGACTGGGTGTCGAAGCTGCCGAACCAGCCCTGGCAGGACAAGCCGGCGGCGATCTTCTCGGCCTCGCAGGGGCCCATGGGCGGCGCGCGCGTGCAGTACGACCTGCGCAAGGTTCTCGGTCAGCTCTGGTGCCACATCCTGCCGAAGCCCGAGGTGTTCATCGGCGCGGCGCAGACCAAGATCGACGCCCGCGGGCAGATCACCGACGAGACGACGCGCAAGTTCCTGACCGACCTCCTGGCCGGCTTCAAGCCCTGGATCCTGCGCATGAAAGCGAAGGCCTGACCATGGACAAGAAACCGCACCAGGAGCGCTTCGACGCCGGCCTGAAGACCCGCCGCGAGGTGCTCGGCCCTGAGTACGTGGACAAGGCCATGGCGCAGGTCGACGACTTCAGCCGGGAATTCACCGACCTCTTGAACACCTACTGCTGGAACGACATCTGGAACAGGCCGGGCCTGCCGAGGAAGACCCGCTCGCTCCTCAACCTCGCGATGCTGAGCGCGCTCGGCAAGGAGCACGAGCTGAAGCTCCACCTGCGCGGCGCCCTCAACAACGGCGTCACGAAGGACGAGATCAAGGAGACGCTGCTACAGGTGGCGATCTACTGCGGCGTACCGGCGGCCGTCGTCGCGTTCCGCTGCGCCCGCGAGGCCTTTTCCAAGTAGCCGCTCCATCTCGCGCCGCACGCGCACGGCCGGCGCGTTCGGGTCGACGGCGACGTCGCTCCACCGCAGCGGCTGGCCGGCCGGGATCGGCTTCAGCACTTTCCAGCCATGCGCGAGGCCGAGCGGCAGGTAGCCCTCCCTAAAGGATTTTTCCGCCGGCACGAGGCGTCCCGCGACCGTGTACCCGCCTTCGCCATCTAGGATTTCATTCTGCTTCAAGTCTTTTTTGCTAAAGGCCACCGCGTCGCCCCGCCAGCCAGTCGGACAGCCCGTGGGCTCGCCGCGCAAGCCGACCGAGGCGACGGAGATCCCGACCTCGAGCCCGATCAGGTGCCAGCGCTTGTAGAGGCAAGCATAGCGGCCGCTCGCATCCGTCTTGACGCCGTACTCCGCGAAGCAGCGCTGGATGTACTCGCTCTCCCCTTCGAAGACGACGAACACGCCAAAGCGAATGTCGTACGCGATCGGTTCGCCGTTCCCTCTCAAAGAAGAAACGACTTCAACCTGCCCCTTGTGATGAAGGACGCCGCCCTCCGCGCGCGGGCGCATGAGCGCCGGGATCTCGTCGATCGAGCCCGGCGGATAGAGCAGTCCTTCGGGAGCGGGGGTGAGGCCCGTGGCGTTGCACACTGCCGTCGTCTCGATGGAAGGCTTCGAGCCATCTAGGAAGGAGTTGAACATCTTGGGATTCAGGCCGCCGAGCCTCGCCTGCTCAGGGGTGAGGCCATAGTGGCCCCAGACGGTCTCGGGCGTCGACTGGGCGAAGCGCGGGAGCCACTTGTGGCCGCGCCCCGCCGCGACGACCGGGAATCCTGCCGTTCGGGCCCAGTCGACGAGGTCGCAGATGAGCGCCGGCTGGTCGCCGTAGGCAAGGCTGTAGACCACGCCTGCTTCCTTTGCCTTCCTCGCGAGCAAGGGGCCGCAGAAGGCGTCGGCCTCCACGGTGACCATGACGACGTGCTTGCCGTTCCGGAAAGCTTCGAGCGCATGCTCGACCGCCGCCATGGGATTGCCCGTCGCCTCGATCACGATATCGACCTGCGGGCTCGAGACGAGCTTCTTCCAGTCCTCCGAGACAGGCGTGCGCTCGATCGCCTCCTTGGTCCAGCCCACGCGGGCAAGGTTCGCGCGAGCGTTGTCCGGCGAAAGGTCCGCGACGCCCACGAGGCGAATCCCCGGAGTCTTCGGGACTTGAGCGAGGTACATCGCCGCGAACTTCCCGGCACCGATCAGGCCCAGGCGCAGCGGCTGCCCGGATTCTTCCCGTTCTTTCAGTTTTGAAAATAGATTCACTTCAAGCGGCCTTCTGCTCCTCGTTGGGCGTGCCGTTCTTCCACGGCAGCGGCACGTCGTAGTCGCGCAGCAGGCAGTCGTCCGGCAGGCACTTGATCGGCGTGAAGTCGCGGTGGGCGATGTACCCGGGCCGCTTGAACCGCCGGATGTGGTTCGACACCGCGCAGAGCGAGAGGTACACGCTCACCCGGTTCCACGGCGAGAGGTTCGACGTCGACGCGTGCACCAGGCAGCCATGGAAGAGGATCATGGAGCCGGCCGGCCCCTTGGGCGCGACGATGCCGCCCTTCTCGACCAGCTTGGCGATCGTCTGGTGATTGATGACCCACAGGGGATAGCTCGTCGTGCTCGTGTCGTGCGATGCATCGAGCACGCCCTGCTTGTGGCTGCCCGGGATGAACATGAGCGGGCCGTTGAACTCGTTCACCTCGTCGAGGAAGATGGCGACGTTCATGGCGCGCGCCTCGGGCATCTCGTCGTCGGCGCGCCAGGTGCCGTAGTCCTGGTGCCACTGCCAGACGTCGCCGTCGAACGCCTGCTTGCCGTTGATCTTGAACTGGTGCATGTACACGTCCTCGCCGAAGACCTGGACGATCGGCTCCACCATGCGCGGGTGGCGGGCGAGCCGGGCGAAGGGATAGCTATACAGGTGCGCGGCGAAGTTCGTGCGCACCACGTCGCCCGTCTTCTCGCGCACGTTCTCGGGCCGGCGCTGCGCATAGAGCGCCGGGACTTCGTCGGTCAGGACCCTGACTTCGTCCGGGGTGAAGAGCGACGGAAAGAAAAGGTAGCCGTCACGGTCGAACTGCTGGATCTGCTGGGCGGAGAGCCTCATGGCGCTTGTCCTCCACCTGGAAGAATACTTCGTCCGGCCGCATCATTCCAAGCTCGTATCGCGCGCGCTCCTCGATCGCGTCGGTGCCTTCCTTCAGGTCCCGCACCTCCGCCGCGAGGCCCGCGTTGCGGGCCTCGAGCCGGGCGTTTGCCTCCTTGTGCCTCGCGAGCTCGTCCTCCATCCTCCAGGCGCGCAGCCACCCGCCTTTCCCCAGCCACAGGGGGTACTGGATCGCCACGATGAGGGCGGCGAGGATGGCGGCGAGGACTCTCACGCGCTCAGGGTCCCAGCTGCCGGAACGCCTCGCGCCCGGGGTAGCTCACCGAGTCGCCGAGATCTTCCTCGATGCGCAGGAGCTGGTTGTACTTCGCCACGCGATCGGAGCGCGAAAGCGACCCGGTCTTGATCTGGAGCGCATTCGTCCCGACCGCGATGTCGGCGATCGTCGTGTCCTCCGTCTCGCCGGAGCGGTGCGAGATGACGGTGCCGTAGCCCGAGCGCTTGGCGAGCTCGATGGCAGCGAAGGTCTCGGTGAGCGTGCCGATCTGGTTGACCTTGATGAGGATGGCGTTCGCGACGCCCTTGCGGATGCCTTCGCGGAAAATCCTGGGGTTGGTGACGAAGACGTCGTCGCCCACGAGCTGCAGCTTCCCGCCGAGGCGTTCGGTCAGCGCCTTCCAGCCGTCCCAATCCTCTTCCGCCATGCCGTCCTCGATCGAGCAGATCGGGTAGCGGCCCGCGAGATCGGCCAGGTAGTCGGCGAATTCCGCCGGCTTCAATTTCCTGTTTTCGGAATCGAGGACGTAGGCGCCGTCGCGATAGAACTCCGAGGCGGCGCAGTCGAGCGCCACCATCACGTCCTTGCCTGCGCTGTAGCCGGCAGCGCCGATCGCCTCGAGGATGAGCTCGATCGCCGCCGCGTGCGTCTCGAGGTCCGCCGGAGCGAAGCCACCTTCGTCGCCGACCGCCGTGGACATGCCCCGCTTGTCGATGATGGCCTTCAGCCGATTGAAGATCTCCGAACCGGACCGAAGCGCCTCGCGAAAGGACTTGAACCCTACCGGAACGATCATGAACTCCTGCATGTCGAGCCGGTTGTTCGCATGGGCGCCGCCGTTCACCACGTTCATCATCGGCACGGGCATCTTCATCGCGCCCGAGCCGCCGAAGTAGCGGTA
>JAFAGU010000260.1 GCA_019237595.1 Betaproteobacteria bacterium
GCGCACAGGCAGAGGGCCGGCAATGTAGGGTTTGCTCGCATTGTGACCTCCGCCGTGTGGCGTCCTTAAGACTTGCGCACAGATGTCGCGATGAACGCCCGAGCGTGGTCGAGCTCGGGCCGCGCGTCGCCTTTGCCGGCCATGTCCAGTAGCTGCCGGTAATAGCGCCTCGCTGTCGCATCATCGCCGGATTTCTCGGCGGCGAGCGCGGCGCCGTAGACGCCGCGGAAGCGGTTCGGCTCCCGCTTGCGGGTCTTCTCATATTCCTTGAGCGCATCAGCCGGCCGCCCGAGCTCCATCAGCATGTCGCCGAGGAGCTCGCGGGCTGGAAGCATGCGGCCCGGCGTGATCGGGCCTTTCTCGTGCGCGTCCTCGATGTCCGCCGCCTGGCGCATGCGCTGCTCGGCGAGCGCGGAGTCGCCGCGCGCGAGGTCGACCCAGCTGCGAATCGCAAGCCCGCTTACCTCGACCTCGCTCGCCCAGTACGAATTCCTGGCTTCCGCAAGCTCGTCGTGGATCTTGCGCAGCGTCTCGATTTCCTTCTCGGCGGCCGCGGGATCGCCGCTGCGCGCGGCCCCGAGCCCCCGGGCGAAGTAGACGAGCGCGTCGGTATAGGAAAACTTGCTCTGGACGGGATCGAGCGTCGCGGCCTGTTTCCAGTCGCCCCGCTCGAGGGCGAGGCGGGCCGGAATAGAGGCTCGCGGATAGTAGGGACGGTTCGGATCGATGTTCGTGACCGTGCGAGCCTGGTCGTAGGTCTTTTGCGCGTCCGCGTCGCGGGCGAGTTGCAGCAGGGCATACACGCGATAGTCCGAAGCGTGCCAGGCCTCGCCCGGCTCGTTTCCCTTGACCGCGCTCACGAAGGAGCGCGCGTTGGTCGCCGCCGAGTCCGTCCAGTAGCCCACGCGTGTGAAGATGTGGGAGGGCATGTGCAACGCATGCGGCGCCGAGGGAGCGATCTTCGCGTACTTGCGCGCGGCCGGCACGCCTTGCGCGGCGATCGGCGGATAGTCGTAGGAATGGATGAGGTAATGCGCGATGCCGGGGTGGTCCGGGTGCTTCTTGAACTGGCGCTCGAGGATGCCCGCCGCTCGGAGCGCCATCGCGTAGCTCGAGTCGCTCGGCGACTGCGCGCTCGTAAGGTAGAGCGCGTTGAAGATCTGCGCCTCGTCGTCCTTGGGATATTTGGCGGCGAGCTTTTCGTAGGCCGCCGAGCGAGCGAGCTGGCGCTCGCGCTCCAGATGCTTGGAGAAATCGTCGTAATAGGCGGCGACCGCCTCGACGTAGTCGCGCTCCCGCTCCGTTTTCGCCGGGCTTGCCCGCGCCGCTTCGATGGCCGCTTGCGCGCGCTCGGCATTTTTCGGCGTCGCGCCGATTCCCGCGAGCGGATTGGACATGAGGATCGACGCGAGGCCCCACTGCGCGATCGAGCAGGAGGGGTCGTCGGCGAGCACGCTGAGGAACGTCGCCTCCGCCTCGCTGTACCAGAAGGAATGGAGCAGCTTGATTCCGCGGCTGAGCTTCGCCTTGACGGGCTTGCTGCACGAGTTTGGGAAAGTGACGGTGCCGAGGACTTCCGGAGGCGTCGCCTTGTCTTCTTCGTGGGCAAAAGCGCTCGGCAGCGCGAAGGTGCAGAGCGCGAGCACCGCGGTCGCGAAAGACGAAATGTTCATGGGCCCTCCTGTGTGGTGGACCGTACTCTACGCCTGCGTGCTTTCGACTCGCGAGCCCTTGTCAGGGAGTCGACACCGCGAATGTCGTCAGGCGTGCAGCGGGTGGCGCGGATCGAAATCGCGCCAGGACCCGTCTCGCCACGTGCCCTCGGCGCGCCCGAGGTCGATTGCGCCGTGCCGGCGAAGGACATCGACTGCGCGTGGCTCCATTTCGGGGCGGTCCACGTTCACCGCGATCATGCGGCCAGCCGGAATCTCGACCGGATGCTCGGGCGTGTGCTCGGTGGCGTGCGCGCGGCGAAGCTTCAGCACCGTTCCCATGAAGGAGCCCACGTAGGCGCACAAGCCCGCGGCAAGCAGGACCGGAATGATTTGCTCGCCGCCGGTCGCGACCGCCGCGACGATGGCGCCCGCGAGTGCGCCCAGCACCGCGCCCGCGACGGCGCCCAGGCCCGCAGTGCGCGCGCCAGCGTCGGAATGAGAATCGCCGCCGATCGGGTGGGCGCCATGTTGCCCCGGCGGGGTGACGTAGAACGATTCGTATTCGCCGTTGCGGAAGCCGGCCCGCTGCAGGTCGGCGAGCGCCGCATCGGCGGCGAGCGGGTTTTCGAAGCGGCCGGCGACGATTCGGGACATGGCTTCGCTCCTAGGCGCGGGCGATGTTGAGCTTCGTGTCTGCGCGGCGCACGTCGACGCTCGGCATGCGCATGAGCGCGCGGTACTTGGTGATCGTGCGCCTCGCGACGCGCAAGCCCTGCTGCGCGAGCAGGCGGGCGAGCTCGGCGTCGGAGAGCGGGGCGCGCGGATCCTCGGCGGCAATGAGCTCCTTCATCACCGCGCGCACGGCGGTCGCCGAAGCGGCGCCGCCGGTTTCGGTCGCGAGCTTGCGCGAGAAGAAGTGCTTGAACTCGAAGAGCCCGCGCGGCGTCGCCATGTACTTGTTGTTCGTCACGCGGCATACGGTCGACTCGTGCAGGCCGAGCTCGCCGGCGATGAGCTTGAGCGTGAGCGGCTTCATCGCGACCTCGCCGTATTCGAAGAAGCCGCGCTGGCGCGCGACGATCGCGTCCGCGACGCGCTGGATGGTCGTGAAGCGCTGCTCGATGGAGCGCAGCAGCCAGCGCGCTTCCTGGAGCTGCCTCGTGAGCGAGGCGTTCGATGCGCCGCGGTGCGAGATCGCGTCGGCATATGCACGGTTGAGGCGCACGCGCGGGAGCGATGCCGGGTTGATGCTGGCCACCCAGCGATCGCGCACCTTGCGCACGATCACGTCGGGCACGACGTAGCGCGCCTCCTGCCGCCCGTAGCGATGCCCCGGCCGCGGATCGAGCGACTTGATGAGCGCGCGCGCGACGTGCAGCGCCTGCTCCGTGCAGCCGACGGCGTGCTGCAGGCGGGCCCACTCGCGGTGGGCGAGGAGCTGCAGGTGGCCCTTGACGATCGCCATCGCGTGCTCGCGCCCGGCGGTGCCCGGGTCGAGGCTGCGGAGCTGCAGCAGAAGGCATTCCTCGAGCGTGCGTGCGCCGACGCCGGCGGGCTCCAGGCTCTGCACGAGCTTGAGCGCGGCGCCGAAATCCTCCGGGCGCACGTCGTGCTCCGCCGGGACGAGCGCCGCGAGGTCCTCGAAGCTCATCTTGAAGTAGCCGTCGTCGTCCAGGCTGTCGATGATCATGTGCGCGAGGGCCCGGTCGCGCGCACCCATCTGCGAAAGCAGGAGCTGCTGGCGCAGGTGCTCCTGCAGCGTGGGCTCGGCGTCGGAGACCCCGCCCCATTCTTCCTGGTCGCGCTCCGGGGCCGGGCCGCCCTCGCGAGGCAGCGCGAGCTCCTCGGTGTCGATCCTCGCGGTCTCGAGGCGCGTCGTGTCCGCGGAAGCGGAGTCGCTGTCGCCGCCTGCCGGCGCCTCGGCGTTCTCCTCGAGGAACGGGTTGGCGGAGAGCGCCTCGTCCATCTCCTGCTTGAACTCGAGCGCCGACATCTGCAGCAGCTTGAGCGCCTGCTGCACCTGCGGCGTGAGGGTGAGGTGCTGCCGGAGTCGGAGCGCTATTGCGGGTCCCATGCCTTGTCCTTTCTGCCGCCCCTTTCTGCACGATCCATGCCAAACGACGGCTCGCCCTCCCGCCCCGGACGGATGCGCGAAGACCGGAACGCCTGCTGTAAACCTTGGGCGGCGCCGGTAGCAATTACCGGTCCGGGTGGGACCGCCGCTTGCATCTATCGGCCCCATGGCCGATCGCCTCGCCCGCTACCGCCAGATGCGGGACTTCCACGTCACGCCCGAGCCGCGCGGCGCGCTCTCGCGCAACGGCGCTCGGAAGAAAGGCAGGGCGCTGCGCTACTACATCCAGCGCCACCACGCGACGCGGCTGCACTACGATTTCCGGCTCGAGCTGGAAGGCACGCTGAAGAGCTGGGCGGTGCCGAAGGGCCCGAGCCTGGATCCCTCCGTGAAGCGTCTGGCGATGCAGACGGAGGACCATCCGCTGGAATACGGCGAGTTCGAAGGCACGATCCCGGAGAAGCAGTATGGCGCCGGCGACGTGCTCCTCTGGGACCAGGGCGAGTGGATTCCGGAGGACGACGATCCCGTGCAGGCGCTGCGCAAAGGACGGCTGCACTTCGAATTGCGGGGCGTGAAGCTGCACGGATCCTGGGTGCTCGCGAGGACTTCGTCGGGCGATTCCAGGCCGGCGTGGCTTCTCATGAAGCGGGACGACGACGAGGCGCGTCCCGGAGAGGAAGAGATCGTCGTCGCGAGGCCCGAGAGCGTGAAGCGCGCGCAGAAGGCCGCCCGGCGACCGCGCTCGCTCGAGCGGCCGGCGAAGGAGACGTGGATCCCGGAGTTCGTCGCGCCGCAGCTCGCGACGCTCGCTGCGGAGCCGCCGCGCTCGGGCGACTGGGTCTACGAGATCAAGTACGACGGCTACCGGATGCTCGCGCGGCTCTCGGGCAAAGAGGTCACGCTGCATACGCGTACCGGCAAGGACTGGACCGCGAGGCTCCCGCATCTCGCCGCCGCGCTGAAGAAGCTCGGCCTGCAGGAAAGCCTCCTCGACGGGGAGATCGTCGTCCCGGGAGAGGGTGGCCGCTCGGACTTCCAGGCGCTGCAGAACGCGTTCGACGCAGGCAACGACTCGCGCATCATCTACTACGTGTTCGATGCGCCTTACCTCGGCGGCCTCGACCTGCGGCCGCTTGCGCTTCGCGAGCGCAAGGAGCGCCTGCGAAAGGCCCTCGAGAAGCGCCCCTCGGAGGTCGTGCTCTTCAGCGGCGACCTCACCGGGGACGCGGAGCAGGTTCTCAAGCACGCGTGCGACCTCGGCCTCGAGGGCCTCATCGGCAAGCAGGCGGATGCGGTGTATTCCTCGGGGCGCTCGCGCGCATGGATCAAGCTCAAGTGCCGCCGGCGGCAGGACTTCGTGATCGGCGGCTACACCGCGCCGAGCGGATCGCGCAAGGGCTTCGGCTCGCTGCTCGTCGGCTTCTACGACGCGCGCGGGAAGCTCCGCTTCGCGGGAAAGGTCGGCACCGGATTCGACGAGCGGCTGCTCGCCTCGCTCTCGAGGCGGCTCGCGGCGCTCCGCCGCGCCGATAGCGCGTTCGCCGATCCGCCGCGGGAGAAGGGCGTCACCTGGGTGAAGCCGCAGCTCGTGGCGGAGGTGAACTATGCGGAGAAGACCCAGGAAGGGCTCCTGCGGCAAGCGTCCTTCGTCGGGCTGCGGGAGGACGTCGCCGCGAAATCCGTCGGGGACGAGAAGCCCGTGCGCCTCGACGAAGAGCGCCCGCGGAGCCCCGACGAAGAGCGCCCGCGGACGCTGCGCGTCACGCATCCCGACCGGAAGATCTGGCCATCGCTGGGCATCACGAAGCTCGACCTCGTGCGCTACTACGAGGCTGTGGCCGAGGCATTCCTGCCGCACGTGAAGGACCGGCCGCTCACGCTCGTACGCTGTCCCGACGGAGCGGAGGCGCCTTGCTTCTACCAGCGCCACTCGCTCATGGGGGCGAGCCCGGGCGAGCTGAAGGAAGTGAAGCGCGCCGGCTCCAAGCGCGGCGCCTACATCTACGCCGACAGCCTGGAAGGCGTGCTCTCGGCGGTGCAGAACGGCGCGGTCGAGTTCCATACCTGGGGCGCGAGCGTTCCGGACATCAAGCGCCCGGATCGCATCACCATCGACCTCGATCCCGGCCCGGGAATCGAGTGGCCGCAGCTCGTCCACGCCGCCCGGCTCACGCGCACGCTCCTGCAGGGGTTGAAGCTCGAAAGCTTCCTCAAGACGACGGGCGGAAAGGGCCTGCACGTCGTGGCGCCGCTGGAACCCTCCCTCGCATGGGACGAGGTGAAGGAGTTCACGCGGCTCATCGCCGCAATGCTCGTTCGCGCCGAGGGGGCGCTCTTCGTCGACAAGATGTCCAAGGAGCGCCGCGAGCGAAGAATCTTCGTGGACTACCTGCGAAACTCCGAGACGGCGAGCGCGGTCGCCGCGTACTCCGCGAGGGCGCGCGCCGAGGCGGCGGTTTCGATGCCGCTTTCGTGGGATGCGCTCGGCAAGGAAGACCTTCGCACTCGCTTCACGGTGAAGAACGCGCCGGCGCACCTCCGCGCCCAGCGGCGCGACCCGTGGAGCGCGTACTGGACTACGCGGCAGCGGATCGCGCCGGAAATGTTCGCGTCCCTGCGCGAATAAACGTCGGCGCGAGGCGACGCTCCTTCGCACGAAGTTGCAATGCTTCGCGCGAGGTGCCGGCATTTTCCCGAGCGAAATCAAGCAGAGGCAAAAATGGCATGGGGCTGGTACGCAAGTTGCGTGCGGTGAAGAAGCTCTTACACACTCTGCGAAAGCCCATGCCCCATCTGCTCCTGGTTGACGACGACCCCGAGGCGCTCGACTGGCTCACCGAGCTCGCGCGCGCCGAAGGCTTCACGGTTTCCGCCGCGGAATCGCTGCGCCAGGCGCGCATCCACATGGCGAGGCTGCAGCCCGACGTGCTGCTGACTGACCTGCAGCTGCCGGACGGGCAGGGCATCGAGCTCGTGAGCGACATCGAATCCCGCGAATCCACGGAACTCGTGCTCATCACCGGCCACGCGAGCGTCGAGAGCGCCGTGGCGGCGCTGCGCGCGGGCGCGACCGACTACCTCGTGAAGCCCGTCGACGTGGAGCGGCTGCGCGCGATCCTGCGCCGAGTGCCGCGCACGGGCGAGCTGCGCCAGGAGATCGGCGAGCTGCGCGACGAGCTGCGCAAGCTCGGCCGGTTCGGCCACATCCTGGGCTCATCGCCGCCGATGCAGAAGCTCTACGACCAGCTCGGGCGCGTCGCGCCCACCTCGGCGACGGTGCTCCTCATCGGGGAAAGCGGCACCGGGAAGGAGCTCGCCGCCCAGACGATCCACGACCTGAGCCGCAGGAAGAAGGCGCCGTTCCTTCCCCTCAACTGCGGCGCGGTTTCGCCCCAGCTCATCGAAAGCGAGCTCTTCGGCCACGAGAAAGGCAGCTTCACCGGCGCGGATCGCCAGCACAAGGGCTACTTCGAGCGCTGCAACGGCGGCACGCTCTTCCTCGACGAGATCACCGAGATGCCGATGGAGCTCCAGGTGAAGCTCCTGCGCGTGCTCGAGACCGGTTCCTTCACGCGCGTGGGCACCACGCAGCCGATCTCGAGCGACGTGCGGCTCATCGCGGCGACGAACCGCAACCCCGAGCAGGCGGTGGCCGATGGCAAGCTGCGCGAGGACCTCTATCACCGGCTGAACGTCTTCCCGATCTCGATGCCGCCCCTGCGGGAGCGCACGAGCGACATCGAGCTCCTCGCCCAGCACTTCCTGGACGTGCTGAACAAGCAGGAATCGGCTGCGAAGTCCTTCTCGCCTGCGGCGATCGCCGGCCTGTATGCGCACAGCTGGCCAGGCAACGTGCGCGAGCTGAAGAACTACGTGCAGCGCGCGTTCATCCTCGCCGACGAGGTGATCGACGCGGACCTTGCGCCCACCGCTGTCGCGGCGCCCGATTCGGCGCCTGTCCTCACGGTACGCGTGGGCACGACGCTCGACGAAGTCGGGCGCCGGCTCATCGAGGCGACGCTCGCCGAGTGCGGCTCCAAGCGCAAGGCGGCCGACATGCTCGGCATCAGCCTGAAGACGCTCTACAACCGGCTTGCCGCCTACAAGGCGGCGGAGCCCCTGGACGAGATCGACGATGAAGAAGCGCCGAAACCCGGCTCGCGTGAGGAACAGCGTCGAGCGGCCTAGGTCGCCGGGCGTGCCGCTGAGGCGCCAGCGCACCGCGCTCGGCGAGCGCGACGCCGCGGCCGGCCGCCGCGACACCGAGCGCCGGGGCGAGCGGAGCGACCTCCCGAAGAAGTAGGTACGCGGGTTGCTTTCCGCCACTCGCCCCAGACGATTTCCACGGAGACCATCATGCAAGCAAAGAGCAACGGCGGCGCCCAGCGCGCCGTCGAGCAAAAGATCGACAGCTACACGCAGGGCGCGCACGAGGCGGTAGACCGCGCCGCCGAAACCGCCGGGCGGGTCGCCGGCAAGCTCGGCGAGCGCCTCGACGACCTGCAGGAGAAGGGCGAGGCGCTGATCGGCATGCCGCAGGGCTGGATGGAGAGCGCGCGCAGCTACGTGCGCGAGAATCCGCTCCAGGCGCTCGGCATCGCGCTCGCCGCGGGATACGTCCTCAGCCTCCTGATGCGCGACCGCTCCGAGTAGGGCGGCCGTGGACCAGCGCGCGTTGCCGCCCCGGCAGGCCGGGATCGGCGAGCTGCTCTCGCATCTCCTTACGGAGGCGCGGCTCCTCGTCGCGGACTACGCCGAGCTCGCGGTGCTCGATGCCCGGCGCGCCGCCCTGCGGCTCGCCTGGATGCTCGGCAGCGTCCTCGTGGTGGCGGTGCTCGTCGTGACCGCCTGGATGGGCGGCGTGGCGGCGCTCATCGTCTGGGCGTTCGAGCAGGGCGTGTCCTGGGCGCTCGCCATCGGCGTGGCGGCGTTCGTGAACCTCATCGCCGCCGGAGCGCTCGTCTGGTGGATGCGCTCGCTCCTGCACGAGCTGCCCTTCACGGCGCTGCTGCGCCAGCTGAAGGGCGAGGATCCGCCGGCCGAACGGGCGAGGGCCGCATGAAGAACGTGGACGACGACATTAGCGAAGTCGAGATGCGGATCGCCCGCCGACGGATGTCGGTGGAGCTCACGGCGCGCGCGGCGTGGCGGCGCACGATGGCACGCCTCGTGTCTCCCGCCGGGCTCCTCGGCGCGGGAGCGCTCGGCCTGGCTGCGTTCGCGGCGATCTTCAGGCGCCGGCCGAAGATCATCGAGCGGCGTTCGTCGGCTCGCGCGCCGGCGAAGTGGGGAAGCCTCCTCGGCGTCATCGCGAGCGGTGCGTTCACCCTCCTAAAGGCGCGCTACGGCGGGCCGGTGGAGATGGCGTCGAAGCTCGCGGCGCAGATCCGATCCTTCAAGGAGAAGAAAGGCCCCTCGCGGCCGCGCAGCGCCGTCGTGCACTAGCGACGGCGCGCGCAACGCGCGCCGGCGAGGCCCGAACGGGCTGCTAGAATTTCCCCTGAAGGGGAGCTAACGTCCTGCGTCAGCGAGGAACATGCAGCCCCTTTCGTCCGCCGTTCGCAATCCGCTTCCGTTCCTCGAGCGTTTCGCCGGGCTTTCCTTCGGCTTCGTCGCCGCCGTCGCGGCGCTCGCGCTCTGGGGCTGGGCGCTCGACATCCCGACGCTGCGCGATTTCGCCGCCGGCTTCCCGCCCATGCCCCCGGCCGCGGCGCTCGCCTTCCTGCTGCTCTCGGCGAGCTTCTTCGTCGCCGGGCGTCCGGATCCCCGGCCGGCACGCGCGGCGGCCGCTCTCGCAGGCACGCTTGCCGTGCTTTCGCTCGTTCAGTCGCTCGGCGGCGTGAATCTCGGCATGGCATTCGACTTCCTGCCTGCGGTCGCGCGCGCGCGAGGCGGCTCCTTGCCGATGTCGCCTGCCACCGCGCTCGTCGTCGGGCTCCTCGCCGTCGGCGCTGCGCTGCGCCGCGACTTCCGCCTCGCGCACCTGCCGGGCGCAAGCGTCATCGCCGGCACCGCGGGCGCAGTCGCGTTCTTCTCGCTCCTGGGCTGGAGCCTGCGCATGGTGCGCTTCGAGATGGCGACGCCGCTCCTGGGCTTCTCGCTTCCCGCGGCGCTCGCCGCGCTGGCGGCGGCGCTCGCGATCGCGGCGCGCTGGCCGGGCCGCTGGCTCCTGGAGACGCTCGCCGGCCGCGGGACCGGAGCCGTGGTGACGCGCTCGCTCCTTCCCGCGGCGTTCGCCGTGCCGGTGGTCTTCGGTTGGATGCGCCTTCTCGCCGAGCGCGAGGGCCTCTTCGGCGAGGCCTTCGGCATGGCGCTCTTCACGCTCGTCATGATCGGCGTCTTCGGCGCGCTCGTGCTCTGGGTCGCGCAGACCCTCGAGCGGATCGCCGCGCAGCGCGCGCAGGCCGAGGAGCAGGCGGGCGAGCAGCGCGAGTGGCTGCACGTGACGCTCGCGAGCATCGGCGACGGCGTCATCGCCACGGACGCGGCGGGCCGCGTGCGCTTCCTCAACGCCGCGGCGCAGCGCCTGACGGGATGGCGGGCGGCGGAAGCCGCCGGCCGCCCGGCGGCGGAGCTCCTCCCGCTCTTCGACGAACGCAACGGCGCCGCGATCGAGAGCCCGCTTCATGCGGCGCTCGACTCGCGCACCGCGGCTTCCGCGCAGGGCGAGCCGGCGCTTCGCGCGCGCGATGGCACGGTCCACGCCGTCGACGTGAACGCGGCCCCGATCGTCGACGCGACGCAGTCGATCGCCGGCGCGGTGCTCGTGCTGCGCGAAGCCGCTGCGCAGCGGAAGGCCGAGCGCGCGATGCGCGAGGCGTACACGGAGCTCGACCAGCGGGTCGTGCGCCGCACCGCGGCGCTCGAGCGCGCAAGCGCCGCGCTGCGCGAGCGCAATGCGCTCCTCAACGCGATCACCACCAGCACCCCGGATCTCATTTATGCGAAGGATCGCCAGGGACGCCTCCTCATGGCGAATCCCGCCTGGGCGAACGCCGTCGGCCGCATCGAGGCGGATCCCGCCGAGCACGCCGCGCTCGACGACAGCGACCGCGTGGTGCTCGAGTCCGGCGAGACGATGACGATCGAGCAGCACCTCGCCGGCGGCGCCGCGGCGGCCGCCGAGAAGATCTACCTCGCGACGAAGTCGCCCCTGCGCGACGAGCAGGGACGGGTGGTAGGGCTGATCGGCGTCGCGACCGACATCACCGAGCGGAAGAAGGCGCAGCGCGAGCTCGAGAAGCTCGTCGTCGCCGAGCAGCGACTGCGCGCGGAAGCGGAGCGCGCGAACCGCGCGAAGGACGAGTTCCTCGCCATCGTCTCGCACGAGCTTCGCTCGCCCCTCAACGCGCTTCGCGGCTGGAGCCACCTCCTCATCACGACGCGGCCCTTCGATCCGGCGCTCGCCGACCGCGCGGCGAAGGCGATCAAGCGCAACGTCGACCACCAGACCAGGCTGATCGACGACCTCCTCGACACCTCGCGCATCGTGAGCGGGAAGCTCAACATCGACCGCCGGCCGGTCGACCTCGTGGAGACGGTGCTCGCCGCGCTCGAGGCCGCGCGCCCGGGCGCCTCGGCGAAGAACATCGAGCTGCGCTTCCGGCCGGTCGAGGGCAAGGTCATGGTGATGGGCGACGGCGGCCGCCTCCAGCAGCTCGCCTCCAACCTGCTCTCGAACGCGGTGAAGTTCACGCCCGACCGCGGCGCCATCGAGATCTCGTTCCTTCGCAACGGCGAGCGCGTGCAGCTCATCGTGCGCGACAACGGCATCGGCATCGCGCCGGAATTCCTGCCGCACGTGTTCGACCGCTTCACGCAGGCGGATACGTCCGCGGCGCGCCGCGCGGGCGGCCTCGGGATCGGCCTTGCCCTGGTGCGCCACATCGCGCTCCTGCACGGCGGCCAAGTCCGCGCGGACAGCCAGGGTGTCGGCCGCGGCGCGACGTTCACGGTCGAGCTGCCGGCGCTCGCGCCCAGCGCCGCGCCGGCGCCGGAGCCGATCGACCGGCGCAAGGCCGGCGGCCCTGGCCTGCGCGGCGCGCGCGTGTGGCTCGTCGACGACGACGTCGACGCGCACGAGGTCGTGGCGCTCACGCTCAAGCAGACCGGCGCGCGCGTCGAGAGCTTCGCTTCATGCGCTGAAGTGGTCGCGGCGCTGGAGTCCTCCCTCAAGCCCGGCAGCGGCAAGAGCGCGCCCGATCTTTTCCTCATCGACCTCGCGATGCCCGGCGAGGACGGCTTCGAGACGCTGCGGCGCATCCGCTCGCTCGAGATGGCGGCCGGCGCCGAGCATGCGGTGCCCGCGATCGCGCTCACGGCCTTCACGCAGATCGAGCGCGAGCGGCTGCTCGCCTGCGGCTTCCAGGAGCGCGTCAACAAGCCAGTCGATGCGGACAAGCTCGTCCTCGCCATGCACGCGGCGCTCGTCCCCGGCGAGGAAGCCGGCGCGCCGACTCGTGGACTGGGAGAACGCCGCTCCGCGGCGGCGCTGCCCCGCTGAATTCTCGGCGTCGTTCCGGCACGACGTCAAAAAGCCCCTGTCAGGGTCGTGGTCCATCGCTTGCACGGACCGGTCATGGCCGAACATGCAACGCCGCCGGGGGCGTCCCTCAGGGCAGTACGGGGATTCGCCCGCCGTCGCGGCATCTCCGAATCGGAAGCCGTCGCCGTCTTCGAGCGCGAATTCGAGCGCCTCGACCTGAAAGCGAAGGTCCATCGCTACGTCCCGCTCCTCGCCGAGAAGCACGCGCGCCGCATCCTCGAAGGGCGTTCGCCCCGTCGCCGGAGGTAGGCAGCCGCCTCTATTGAGGTAGGTCAACCGGCCCTGCGCCCGGCTCCCTAGCATCGTCGCAAAGGAGCCGGGGCCATGGTCCAGAACATCACGTGCATCGACGACCTGCGCGCGCTTGCGATGCGTCGCGCGCCGCGGGCCATCTTCGACTACGTCGATCGCGGCTCCTACGAGGAGCTGACAATCGAGGCGAACCGCGCGGAGCTCCGCAGCCTGCGGCTGCGCCAGCGCGTGATGGTCGACGTCTCGCGGCGCTCGCTCGCGAGCACCATGATCGGCGAGCCGGTCAGCATGCCGCTTGCCCTCGCGCCCACCGGGCTCACGGGCCTGATGCACGCGAACGGCGAGCTGCTCGCGGCGCGCGCCGCCCAGGCGGCGGGCGTGCCCTTCACGCTTTCCACGATGTCCATCCTCTCCATCGAGGACCTCGCGGGGGCGCTGGACAAGCCCTTCTGGTTCCAGCTGTACGTCATGCGCGACCGCGGCTTTTCCGCCTCGCTCATCGAGCGCGCGAAGGCCGCGCGCTGCTCGGCGCTGATGCTGACGCTCGACCTGCAGATCCAGGGCCAGCGCCATCGCGACATCAAGAACGGCCTTTCCGTGCCGCCGCGCCTCACGCTCGCCAACGCGCTCGACATGGCGACCAAGCCCATGTGGTGCCTGCGGATGCTCGGCTCGAAGCGACGGAGCTTCGGCAACCTCGAGAGCTCGGCCGCGGCCGGGAGCCTCAGCACGCTTTCGCAATGGATCGCGAGCCAGTTCGACGGCACGCTCAACTGGAACGATGTCGCCTGGGTGCGCAGCCTGTGGCCCGGCAAGCTGATCCTGAAGGGGGTGCTGGACGCGCAGGACGCCCGGCTCGCCGCGGCGACCGGCTGCGATGCGATCGTCGTTTCCAACCACGGCGGCCGGCAGCTCGACA
>JAFAGU010000313.1 GCA_019237595.1 Betaproteobacteria bacterium
GAAATCACCACCTTCGCCGCCTCGTCGGTGAGGCTCACGCTCGGCGCGCGGTCGCGCTCGTCGAGCGGCACGGTGATCGAGTAGCCCTTCAGCGGATAGACGGGAATGCGGATGCCGAGAGTGCGGAGGAATAGCGGACTGTAGCTCCCGAGGGCCGCCACATAGGCGTCGGCCTTCATCGTGTCGTTCCTCGCGCGGATGCCGAGCAACGCGTGGACGTCCGCGACCGCGCCCTCGACATCGGTATCGAAGAGAAACGAGACGCCTTCCTCGCGGCAGCGCCGCGCAAGCTCCTGCGTGAACCGGTGGGCGTCCCCGGACTCGTCTCCCGGCGTGAGCACGCCGCCGACGATAGGCAAGGTCGAGTGCCGTAGCGCCGGCTCGACCTCGAGACACTCGGTCGCCGATTTCACCTCGCGCACCATGCCGTACGCGCGGCTTTGCTCGGCGTGCCGGGCGAGCGCCTCGAAATCGCGCTCGTCGGTGCAGAACTGCAGGATGCCGCGCGCGAGTGCGTCGTACTCCAGCGCCTCGCTCCGCCGCAGCTCCTGCAGGCACTCCAGGCTGTAGGCCGAGAGTCCCGCAAGCGCGCGGCAATTGCGCTCGAAGCGGCCGGGCGCGCACTCCCGCACGAACCCGAGCGCCCAACGCCACCGGGCAGGATCAGCGCCGAGCCGCAGCCTGAGCGGTGCATCTTCGCGTCCGAGCCACTTCAGGACCTTGGGAAGGATCTGCGGGCGCGCCCACGGCTCGGCATGGCCGGCGGAAACCTGGCCGCCGTTGGCGAACGACGTCTCCATGCCCGCGGACGGCTGGCGGTCGATTACGCGCACCTCGTGGCCGGCCTGAGCGAGATACCACGCGCTCGTCACGCCGATCACGCCCGCACCGAGGACGATGACTTTCACTGCATTATGATAGGCGCATGCCCATCTTCTCCATCGGCCCGCGGGCCCCGCGCCTGAACGGCGAGCATCACTTCATCGCGCACGATGCCACGCTCGTGGGGGACATCACGCTCGAGAACGACGTGAACATCTGGTTCCAGGTGGTGATTCGCGCCGAGAACGATCGCATCCACATCGGCGAAGGCTGCAACATTCAGGACGGGTCCGTGCTGCACGTCGACCCCGGCTATCCGCTCACCCTCGCGCGCCACGTGTCGGTGGGCCACAAGGCGATGCTCCACGGGTGCACGGTCGGCGAAGGCGCTCTCATCGGCATCAACAGCGTCATCCTGAACGGCGCGCGCATCGGGCGCGAGACGCTCATCGGCGCGAACACGCTCGTCGCGGAAGGAAAGGAAATCCCGGACGGCGTGCTGGTGCTCGGCTCGCCTGGAAAGGTCGTGCGCGAGCTCAAGCCCGAGGAGCGCGCGCGGCTGCGCGACATCGCGACGGGGTACGTCGAGCGCGCCCGGCTCTACCGGAAGGATCTCAGGGAAGCGAAGGCTACTTAGGCGCCATGCGGATGGCGCCGTCGAGGCGGATCGTCTCGGCGTTCAGCATCTCGATCTCGACGATGGCCTTCACCATCTGGGCGAATTCGGCCGGCCGGCCAAGCCGCGAGGGAAAAGGCACCTGCTTGCCCAGCGATTCCTGCGCGTCCTTGGGCAGCGCCGCGAGGAGCGGCGTCTCGAAGATGCCGGGCGCGATCGTGCAAACGCGGATGCCGTTGCGCGAAAGATCGCGCGCAACCGGGAGCGTCATGCCGACGATGCCGCCCTTGGAGGCCGAGTAGGCGGCCTGGCCGATCTGCCCGTCGTAGGCGGCCACGGAAGCGGTGTTGACGATCACGCCCCGCTCGCCCGCGGCGTTGGGAGAAGCCTTCGCCATCGCATCCGCCGCCAGGCGGATCATGTTGAAGGTGCCGATCACGTTCACGTTGATCACCTTGGCGAAGCGGCCGAGGTCGTGCGGCGCTTCCTTGCCGAGCGTGCGCTCGGCGAGCGCGATGCCGGCGCAGTTGACGAGCACGTGCACGCCGCCGAACTCCTTCAGCGCGAGCGCCACGGCCGCCTTGCCGTCCGCTTCGGAGGTGACGTCGGTGCGCGCGAAGCGGCCGCCGATTTCGCGAGCGAGCTTCTCGCCCGCCTCGACCTGCAGGTCTGCGACGACGACCTTGCCGCCGTTCTCCGCCGCCATGCGCGCGGTCGCGGCGCCGAGGCCGGAGGCGCCGCCGGTGACGATGAACACGCTGTTCCTGATCTGCATCGAAGGCTCCGCTCGGGAATAAGCTAATTCGTTGGGGGACCCACCAATTTGCGCGGATAATTCTACCTTCATGCGCCTGGGCTTCGGACTCGCTTTCGCCGATCTGTACGAGCGCGACGGCCTGCTTCGGGTCGACGCCGCGTTCGTCGGCTTCCTCGCGCAGGCCGACGCCGGCTTGCGCGACAAGCTGCTCGCCGCGCGAGCAACGCCGCCTTCGGGCAAGGCGGAATCCGACCTGCTGATCGCGCTTGCGCCGCACGTCGAGGACTTCCTCGCAAGGCTGTTCGAGATCGAGGATGAGGCTCGCGCGCTCGCCGAGCGGCACAACGAGCTCGCGCCGCTCTATTCCGTCAAGCGTCTCTTCGTCCAGCGCCGGGCGCTGCATAAAGTGAAGCCCGAGGAGGCGAAGCCCGACGGCTTCGCCTTCACGACCGAGCTCGACTTCGCACGCAAGGTTTCCGCGTGGCTCAAGGACGAGGCCGCACACGCTCAGGACCTCGAGGCCGCGGCGCGCTATGCCGCCTGGGCGACGTTGAGTCCGGAAGGCAAGGCGAAGCATCGTGACGGCGTGCTCTTCAAGGCACCCCGCAAGCTCGACTTCATGCGCCTCGTGCCGGTGCGCACCGACACGCGCCACGGTTACGCGGAACACAGTCTTTCCCACTTGCGCACGAGGGAAGGGTTTGGACTCACCGATCCCGGCACGGACCTCGTCGGCGCGCTCGACGAGGCGAACTACTGCATCTGGTGCCACGAGCAGGGAAAAGACTCGTGCTCGAAGGGCTTGAAGGAAAAGGCTCCCGCCGCGGGCTTCAAGAAGACGGTCTTCGGCGTCGAGCTTGCCGGCTGCCCGCTCGAGGAGAAGATCTCCGAGTTCCACCTCGTCAAGGCCCGGGGCGAGCCGCTCGCAGCGCTGGGCATCATCGCCGTCGACAACCCGATGTGCGCAGGTACGGGCCACCGGATCTGCAACGACTGCATGAAATCCTGCATCTACCAGAAGCAGGACCCGGTCAACATCCCCCAGGCCGAGACGCGCACATTGAGGGACGTCCTCGAGCTTCCCTGGGGATTTGAGATCTACTCCCTGCTTACGCGCTGGAACCCCTTCGACTTCCGGCGTCCGTACCCAAGGGAAAGAACGGGCAAGAGGGTGCTGATCGTGGGCCTCGGGCCCGCCGGATACACCCTCGCCCACCATTTGATGAACGACGGCCACACTGTCGTCGGAATCGACGGCCTGAAGATCGAGCCCCTGGACGCCGCGCTTTCCGGAGTCGATGCGCTGGGCAACAGGAGGGCCTTCCCGCCGATCGAGGACATCTCGCGCATCCAGGAAGATCTCGCCGAGCGCGCCATGGCGGGATTCGGCGGCGTTGCCGAGTACGGCATCACCGTGCGCTGGGACAAGAACTTCCTCAAGATCATCCGCCTCCTCCGCGAGCGCCGCAGCCAGTTCGCTATGTTCGGCGGCGTGCGCTTCGGCGGCACGCTGACGATCGACGAGGCGTTCGCGGAGGGCTTCGACCACATCGCCCTTTGCGCGGGCGCCGGGCGGCCGACGGTGCTCGAGATCCCGAACGGTTTTGCGCGCGGCGTAAGAGCCGCCTCCGATTTCCTCATGGCGCTACAGCTCACCGGTGCGGCGAAACGCGAGTCCATCGCCAACCTGCAGATCCGGCTGCCGGTCGTCGTGATCGGCGGCGGGCTTACCGCGATCGACACGGCTACGGAGGCGCTCGCCTATTACGCCGTGCAGGTCGAGAAGTTCCTTTCGCGTCACGAAGAGGTGGGCTCCTCGCCGGCGTGGAACGCGGAAGAGCGCCGGGTCGCAGAGGAATTCCTTTCCCACGCGCGGCAACTGCGGGCGGCAAAGCCGGGCGGACGCCAGGCGCTTCTCAAGTCGTGGGGCGGCGCCACCATCGCCTACCGCCGGCGCCTGGTCGACAGTCCGTCCTACACGCTCAACCACGAGGAGGTGGAGAAAGCGCTCGAGGAAGGCGTCACGTTCGCCGAGGAGCTCACGCCCACTCGGATCGGCGTGGACGAGTACGGCCACGCCCGCGAGGTGGAGTTCCTCAACCCCGGGCAAAACCGCATTGTGCTCGAGGCGAAGAGCGTCCTCATCGCCGCCGGCACGCAGCCGAATACCGTCCTCGCGCGCGAGGAAGGCGTGAGCCTCGCGCTCGATGGCAAGTACTTCCAGGCAAGCGACGAAAACGGCGCGCCCGTGAAGCCGGAGCGCCACACGGCGAAGCCCAAGCACCCGGATGTGCTCCTCCACCGCTACGACGACGCGCGCTTCCTCAGCTTCTTCGGCGACCTTCATCCCTCCTATTTCGGCAACGTCGTGAAGGCGATGGGCAGCGCGAAGCAGGGATTCCCGGTCGTCACCAAAGTGCTGGCCGGAGTGAAGCCCTCGTCGAGGCTTTCCGACGAAGAGTTCATCTCGAAGCTGAACCGCGAGCTGCGAGCCGTAGTGCACGAGGTGAAGCGCCTGACGCCCAGGATCGTGGAGGTGGTGCTGCGCGCGCCGGTCGCGGCGAAGCGATTCCACCCCGGCCAGTTCTACCGCATGCAGAACTTCGAGGCGCTGGCGCTGCGGGTGCCCGGGACGACGCTCGCGATGGAGGGCCTCGCGCTGACCGGAGCTTGGGTGGACAGGGAACAAGGATTGATCTCGGTGATCGCGCTCGAGATGGGCGGCTCGGCCGACCTGCTCGCCTATCTCCGTCCGGGCGAGCCGGTCATCCTCATGGGACCCACGGGGACGCCGACGGAGATCCCGCACGGCGAAACGGTGGTGCTCGCTGGCGGCGGCCTCGGGAACGCCGTGCTTTTCTCCATCGGGCGTGCGCTTCGCGCGGCGGGATCCAGGGTGATCTATTTCGCCGGCTACAAGGCGCTCGCCGACCGCTACCGCATCGAAGACATCGAGGCCTCCGCGGACGTCGTAGTCTGGTGCTGCGACGAAGCGCCCGGCTTCAAGGCCCGCAGGCCGCAGGACCGGGCGTTCGTCGGCAACATCGTCCAGGCCATGGTCGCCTACGCGTCCGGCGCGCTCGGGCGCCAGGAAATCGAGTTCTCGAGCACCGACCGCATCATCGCGATCGGGTCCGACAAGATGATGGCGGCGGTGGGCATGTCACGCCATTCCGTCTTGCAGGGCTATTTAAAACCCACCCATATCGCCATCGGCTCGATCAACTCCCCCATGCAATGCATGATGAAGGAGATCTGCGCGCAATGCCTGCAGCCGCACGTCGATCCGGCGACGAGCAAGACGAGCTACGTCTTTTCCTGCTTCAACCAGGACCAGCCGCTCGACGAGGTCGACTTCGCCGCGCTTTCCCAGCGCCTCGCCCAGAACGGCGTGCAGGAAAAGCTCACCGCGCTCTGGATCGGGCGCTGCCTCAAGCTCCTGCCCCCGCCGGAGGCCCGCAAGGCCGCTTGACCGCCTATACAAGTCTTATATAAGATTTGTATATGCACAAGGGTAAAGTGAAGGTGAGCACGTTCTCGGCGACGCCGCGCGACTTGGAGATGCTCGAAGTCGTCGCCCGCTACCACGGCCTCAACAAGAGCGCGACCCTGGTAAGCCTCGTGCGCAAGGAGTTCTGGCGCGCCTTCCCCGGCGGCACGGACAAGATCCGTCCCGACCGCGGCGCGAAGGTGGAGGGAACCAAATGAGGTTCTGTCTTTATCTCGTTCTCACCCTCTCGGCGGCGAGCCTCCAGGCGCAAACGATCAAGCTGGGCGAGCTGAACAGCTACAAGGTGTTCCCCGCATTCCTCGAACCTTACAAGAAAGGCATGGAGCTCGCTCTCGAGGAAATCAACGCCAAGGGCGGCGCCGGAGGACACAAGCTCGAGCTGGTCATCCGCGACGACGGCGGCACGCCGGGCGACGCGGTGCGCGTGGCGGAGGAGCTCATCGCGCGCGAGAAAGTGGACCTCCTGATGGGCACCTTCGCGTCGAACGTCGGGCTGGCGGTGGCGAATCTCGCCAATCAGCGCAAAGTCGTGTTCCTCGCCTCGGAACCCTTGACCGACAAGCTGGTTTGGGAGGACGGGAACCCCTACACGTTCCGCCTGCGTCCCTCCACCTACATGCAGGTCGCCATGCTCATCCCCGAAGCGGCGAAGCTGCGCAAGAAGCGCTGGGCGCTCGTCTATCCGAACTACGAGTACGGCCAATCCGCCGCCGCGTCGTTCAAGAAGCTCCTCGCGCGCGCACAGCCGGACGTGGAATTCGTCGCGGAGCAGGCCACGCCCCTCAACAAGATCGACGCCGGGGCCGTCACGCAGGCGCTCGCCGACGCGAAGCCCGATGCCATCTTCAGCGCTCTCTTCGCCGTCGACCTCCAGAAGTTCGTGCGCGAAGGGAATACCCGCCGCCTGTTTGCGGGCCGGCCGGTCTTCAACCTGCTCGCGGGAGAGCCCGAATATCTCGATCCGCTGAAGGACGAGACGCCGGAAGGGTGGTGGGTGACCGGCTACCCGTGGAAGGAGATCGACACGCCTGCGCACCGGCGCTTCCGCGACGCTTATCGCAAGCGCTGGAACGACTACCCGCGTGCCGGATCGGTCGTCGGCTACACCGCCGTCTACAGCGCGGCCGGTGCCATCGCCAAGGCAGGGGGCGCGGGCGCCGACCGTCTCATCGCCGCCCTGAAGGGACTCCAGGTCGACATGCCGTTCGCGACGATCGCCTACCGCGCGCTCGACCATCAATCCACCATGGGCGCCTACATCGGCCGCCTCGCGAAGAAGGACGGACAGGGCACGATGGTCGACTGGCGCTACGTCGACGGCGCTTCCGTGCAGCCGCCGGACGCCGAAGTCCGGGCCCTGCGCAAAGAGTAGACCGCGGCCGGCGTGAGCGCCTCCGCCGTGCTCCTGCAGTTCCTGAACGGCCTCGCCGGCGCGAGCTCGCTCTTCCTGCTCGCCTCGGGGCTCTCCCTCATCTTCGGCGTCACGAGGGTCGTCAATTTCGCGCACGGATCGCTCTACATGCTCGGCATGTACCTCGCCGTCTTCCTCGCGCCGCGCATCGGATTCTGGCCCGCGCTGCCGGTCACCGCGCTCGCCCTTGCTTTCGTCGGCGCGGCTGCGGAACTCGTCGTGCTGCGGCGCTTGCGCCATGCCCCGGAGCTGCTCCAGCTCCTCGCAACCTTTGCCCTCGTGCTCCTCGCTCGCGACTTCGCGCTCTGGACCTGGGGGCCGGAGGACATGCTGGGTCCGAGGCCGCCCGGACTCTCGGGCGCCTTCGAGGTCGGCAATGGACGGTTTCCGGAGTACGACGCGTTCCTTTGCCTGCTCGGGCCATCCGTATTCGTCGCGCTGACGCTCGTCCTGCGCCGCACGCGCTGGGGCGTGCTGGTGCGGGCGGCGACTGAGGATCGCGAGATGACCGGCGCGCTCGGCGTGAACGAGCGGTGGCTTTTCACCGGCGTCTTCGCTGTCGGCGCCGCGCTCGCGGGCCTGGGCGGCGCGACCGCGATCCCGCGGGAGCCGGCGAGCCTCGGCGTCGACCTTGCGGCGATCGCGGACGCCTTCGTCGTGGTCGTGGTCGGCGGGCTTGGCTCGATTCCCGGCGCCTTCCTTGCGGCGCTGGTCGTCGGGGAGGTCAAGGCGTTCTGCATCGCGCTCGGACTCGAGCGGCTGGTGCTCGGCGTCGAGTTCATCGTCATGGCGATCGTGCTCGTCGGGCGTCCCTGGGGACTTCTCGGAAGGCCGCCGGCGCGCGCGGTGCCGCGGCGCATGGACGATGCCGGGTTCGCGCTCGACGGGCGTGAACGCTTGCTCGCGTCAGTGGCAGCCGCACTGCTCCTCCTCGCACCGCTCGTTGCCAGCGAATACTCGATGGTGCTCCTCACCGAAATCGCCGTATTGGCGCTCTTCGCGGCGAGCCTCCATCTTCTTCTCGGCCCCGGCGGGATGGTTTCGTTCGGGCATGCCGCGTACTTCGGCATCGGCGCGTACGCGGCGGGAATTCTCCTTCTCAAGGAAGGCTGGCCCGCATGGGCGGCGCTCGCAGCGGCGCCCGCGGCTTCCTTCGCCGCTGCCATGATCGCAGGCGCCCTTTGCGCGCGGCTTTCCGACGTCTATCTCGCCATGCTGACCCTCGCGCTCGCGCAGATCGCCTGGTCGATCGCCTACCAGTGGGACTCGCTCACCGGCGGCTCGAACGGCCTCATCGGCTTATGGCCGAAAGGCGCTCTCGCCGACGTGCATGCGTACTACTCCGCCGCGCTCGCGCTCGCCGGCGGCGCGATTCTCTTCATCTGGCGCGCGGTCGGGTCCCCGTTTGGGTTCGCGCTGCGGGCAAGCCGCGACTCGCAGGCGCGTGCCGAGACAGTCGGAATCGATGTGCGGGCGACGCAATGGATCGCCTTCAGCGCCGCGGGGCTCTTTGCGGGGCTCGCTGGCGGGCTCTACGCGTTCTCGAAAGGGTCGATCTCGCCCGAGTCGCTCGACGTGACTCGTTCCGTGGACGGGCTCGTCATGGTGCTGCTCGGAGGCGTGCAATCCCTCCTCGGGCCGCCGGTGGGAGCAGCACTCCTGACGTGGCTCCAGGACATGCTCGCCCGCGAAGTGCCGTACTGGCGAGCGGCCATCGGCGCCACGGTACTAGCGCTCGTCCTGCTCTTGCCGCAGGGAGTGGCCGGCCTCGTGGGGCGCAGGCCGCAATGAAACTGGAGGTCCGCGAGCTTCGCAAGTCTTATGGCGCCTTCGCCGCGCTCCGCGGCGTGTCGTTCGAGGTCCGCTCGGGGGAACGCGTGGCGATGATCGGGCCGAACGGCGCCGGAAAGAGCACGTGCTTCAACGTGGTGAACGGCCAGCTTCGCCCGGATGCCGGCACCGTGCGCCTTGACGATATCGATGTCTCCGGCCGAGCGCCGCGCCACCTTGCCCGGCTGGGAATCGGACGCACGTTCCAGACGGCTGAAACCTTCGCCTCGATGAGCGTGCGAGAGAACGTCCAGCTTGCACTCCTTTCCCATCGAGGCCGTTGCGGCTCATTGGTCGCAAACGCGAGGTGCGCATTCGTCGCCGAAGCGCAGGCGCTACTCGAGCGCGTCGGCCTCGCGGCCCAGGCCGATCGCGCTTCCGCCTCGCTCGCCTATGCTGACCTCAAGCGTCTGGAGCTGGCCCTTGCGCTCGCGGGGGAGCCGAAGCTCCTGCTCATGGATGAGCCGACTGCGGGCATGGCGCCGCAGGAGCGCAGCGAGCTCATGCGGCTCGTCGTCGAGCTTGCCGAGCGGGATTCGACCGCGGTGCTCTTCACCGAGCACGACATGGACGTGGTCTTCGGCTTCGCGACGCGCGTGCTCGTCCTGCATGCAGGGGCGCTCATCGCCTCTGGGACTCCTGAAGCGGTGCGCGCGGATCCGCGCGTACGGGAGGTCTACCTTGGCTCTGCTTGAGGTCCGTTCCCTCGCTGCCGGCTACGGCCGCGCTCGCGTCCTTTTCGGCCTCGACCTCGAGGTCGACCGCGGCGAGGCGGTCGTCCTGCTCGGGCGGAACGGAGCGGGAAAATCCACCACGCTGAAGGCCATCATGCGGCTGCTTTCGCCCAGGGAAGGCAGCGTGCGGTTCGGCGGGCGCGAGCTCGCCGGCCTCGAGCCTTTCGAGGTCGCGAGGCTGGGCGTCGGCTACGTGCCGGAGGATCGGCGCATCTTCAGCGAACTCACCGTGGCGGAGAATCTCGCAGTCGGCCAGCGCAAGGGTCGCGAAGCGTGGTCGGCCGAGCGCGTCTATGAGCTCTTCCCTGCCCTGCGCGAGCGCCGCGGACAGCGTGCCTGGCAGCTATAAGGCGGCGAACAGCAGATGCTCACCATCGGGCGCACGCTGATGGGAAACCCGCAGCTCCTGCTCCTCGACGAACCGTCCGAGGGCCTCGCGCCTCGCGTCGTCGACGAGCTTGCCCGCGCGCTCGAGGCGCTGAAGGCCTCCGGACTGAGCCTGCTTCTCAGCGAGCAGAACGCTGCGTTCGCCGCCCGCCTCGCGGAGCGGGCCTATCTGCTTTCGCAGGGAAGAATCGCCGGCACGGGAGATGTGCGCGAGTTGCGAGACAATCTCTTCCGATGAAGCGCCACGGCCTCCTCCTCAACGTGACCGAGCCGCCGCCGCACATGGAGGAGGAGTTCAACGCCTGGTACGACGAGGAGCACTTTCCCGAGCGGCTCGCCATTCCAGGTTTTCGCTCGGCGCGCCGATGGGTGGCGGATGCACCGTCGGGGAGCGGGAAATACCTCGCCACGTACGAGCTCGACTCCGTCGCCGTGCTCCAGTCCCGTGAGTACCTGTCGCGTTTTGAGAATCCGACGCCGTGGTCGAGGCGTTGCCTAGGCAAGGCGGTCGTCTTTCGCCGCTGGGCGCTCGAGCAGGTGAGCCCGGGCGCCGCCGACCCTCATCCCGCCGCGAAAGGCGTGCTCTTCGCCTGCGGCGGCGCGTCTCTCGATCGCCTGGTCGTGGCCGGCGCCCTCCAGGGTCGCCATTTCGTCGCCTCGTCGGGCGAGCCGGCGCATGTGGCGCTCTTCGACCTCGCGTGGCCGGCGCTGCACGATCCGCTTCCGCTCGAGGCGGGAGAGGAAGCGCGGCTGTATCGGGCCTATCCGGGTCCTCGCGCATGATCGCCCTCGACTGGCCCGCGACGCGCTTCGCGTGGCTCTCCGTCGCGACGGCGATCGCGACGCTCGCCCTCAAATGGGCGGCGTGGTGGCTGACCGGCTCCGTCGGCCTGCTTTCGGACGCGCTGGAGTCCTTCGTCAACCTCGGCGCGGCGCTCCTCGCGCTGTGGATGCTCCGCCTCGCC
>JAFAGU010000320.1 GCA_019237595.1 Betaproteobacteria bacterium
CGGCATCGGCATCTCGCCCGAGCACCTGCCCCGCCTCACCGAGCGGTTCTACCGGGTCGACCGCAGCCGCTCGCGAGAAACGGGCGGAACGGGCCTCGGCCTCGCGATCGTGAAACACGCGGTCGCGCGCCACCAGGCGATGCTCGACATCGACAGCCGCCCGGGCCGGGGCAGCCGCTTCACCGTGCGCTTTCCGTCGCATCGCTCGGTTCCCGGAGAAAGCACCGTTCCGGCCAAGTAGCGCAGATTTCACCGTCGCGTCACCGGACGGTCACGGATTGAGGCAAGCATGCGCGCGTGCGCCAAGCGCTGCTCCTCGCCACGCCGCTCTTCCTCTTCGCGCCCGATGCGTTCGCATGGGGCCTCCAGACCCATGTGTTCTTCGCGCAATACGCGCTGCTTGCGCTGCCTTTCGCCGACCCGGAGCTCCGCGCGGCGGCGCTGCGCCTGCCGCGGCTCGTCCTCGCCGGCGCCTGCCTGCCCGACCTGATGCTCGCCGGCCCGGCGCTCGGCACGCCGGCATTCCGCCGGTCGCACCGCTGGTCGACGCTCCGGCGCCTCGCCGCCGCGCCGCGCGACGATGCCGAGCGGGCGCTCGCCCTCGGCTATGCCAGCCACCTCGTCGTCGACGTGGTAGCGCACAACGATTTCGTGCCCGAGCACGAGGCTCGGCTCGCCGACCTGCCGCACGTGACCCATGCGATCGCCGAATGGGCGATGGACCGGCACCTCGAGGAGCGCGTGCGCGAGCGTCCTGGCGCGCTGCTCGCCGATTGCCTGCCGGAAGCCGCCGCCTTCGCCGCACGCGCGTTCCGCTGCGATGCGGCGCTCGCCGCGCGCGCCGTGCGCCTCCTTGCGGGTGCCGATGCGTGGCTTCGCGCCTCGCCGATCCCGCGGCTATGCCGCGGAATCGTTCAGCTGGCGGATAGCCGGATGGGCGAGCGCTTCGAGGCCTACCTGGCGCGCGCGGGGGAGAGCCTTGCCTCCACGGAAGCCGCGCTCCGCGGCCTCTTCGAGGACTGGGTGGCGTCAGATCCCGAGGGAGAGGCCGGCGACCGCGGCGCCGATCAGCGCGCCCGCCAGGACGTCGCTCGGGTAGTGCAGGCCCAGAACCACGCGTGAAATCGCGGTGAGGACCGTGAAGACGGCAAGCGGCAGCGCGAGCGCCGGGTAATAGGAACCGGCGACGATGGTGAACGCCACCGCGTGGAGCGTGTGGCCGGAGGGAAAGCTGAAGCGGTCGAGCGGCACGGCCCCGACGGCGACGCCCTGGACCGCCTGGTAGGGCCGCATGCGCACGGTGCCGCGCTTGAGCGCGCGGTAGGCGAGCGTGCAGACGATGCCTACGAGCGACATATGGAGCACCGCGGGCGCCGCTTCCGCGCGCTGGCGCACGAGCAGCGAGAGCATGAGGGCGTACCAGAAGATCCCGTTGCCGAGCCAGCTCACGAGCCGGAAGAACTGCGGCACGAGGGTGTAGCGCAGCGCGCGGTTCATGCGCAGGCAGAGCCACGCGTCGTAACGCTGCAGCCGGGCGAGCGGATCAGCGAACGCCATGGCGCACCACGTCGAGGAGCTCGCGCTCGAAGTCGTCCACGATCCGCTCCCAGGTGATCGACTCGGCGGCCACGCGGGCCGCGCCGCCCAGGCGCCGGGCGAGCTGCGGCTCGCGCGCAAAGCGCTCAGCGTGCGAGAGGAATGCCGCCTCGTCGCCGAGCGGCGCGAGGAGCGCCGAGCGCTCGTGCTCGAGGTGCTCGCGCGCGGCGGCGTAGTCGTAAGCCACCACGCCCAGGCCGCTCGCCATCGCCTCGAGCGTCACGTTGCCGAAAGTCTCGGTCGTGCTGGGGAAGAGGAAGACGTCGGCGGAGGCATAGTGGCGCGAAAGCTCGCCGTTCACCTTTCGCCCGGCGATTACGTAGCCGACGTTGCCCTCGCGCAGCGCCTGCGCCATCGGCCCGTCGCCCACCAGGACGAGCTTGGTATCAGGGCGCACGGCGCGCATCGCCTCGTAGGCACGGATGACGAGCGGAAAATTCTTCTCCGGCGCGAAACGGCTCACGCAGAGCGCGACGAGCGTCGAGTCGTCCGCGCCCCAGCTCGCGCGCAGCTCCGCGGAGCGGCGAAGCGGGGAGAAGACCGCGGGATTGACCCCACGGCCGACGACGCGAAGGCCTCGGTAGCCCATGGCCTCGAGCTCGCGCGCCAGCTCGCGCGTCGGCACGAGCGTGCACCCGGCGCGATTGTGGAACCGCCGCAGGTAGGCCGTCACCGCGCGCGCGAGCCACGCGAAGCCGTAATGCCGGCTGTAGGCGTGGAAATTGGTATGGAAGTCGGTCGCCACCGGAATCTCGAGCTGCCTCGCGGCGGCGAGCGCCGCCCAGCCGAGCGGCCCTTCGGTCGCGATGTGCACGAGGTCCGGTGCCTGCTGCACCCACGAGCGCAGCAAGGCGCCCTTCGCGGGCATGCCCATCTTGAGCTGCGTGTAGCGCGGGATTGGAATCCCGGGGACGAGGAGCTCTTCCAGCCCGGGCTGCGCCGCAGCGGTGTCGGATCCGTTCTGCCTCGGCCGCACCACCTGCACTTTGTGGCCGCGCGCCTGCAGCCCTTCGGCCATCAGCCCGACGGTGCGCGCCACGCCATTCACCTCCGGCGGATACGTCTCGCTCACCATGGCGATACGAAGGCGCGGCGCGCGCTCGGCGGCGGGCGGCTGCGCGAGGACTTCACGGGCGCGAAAGAGCGGCTCGTTCACGCCGCCGCAGCCTAGGCGCGGTGTGTGACCGCCTCGGGACGGATCCGTGTCGGTTCGGTTAAAGCAGGACGAGCGCCCACACCATCGCCGCCAGGACGAGGGTGAGGAGCACGGCCGCGCTGCCGATGTCCTTGGCGCGCTTGGCGAGGCGGTGGTTCTCGAACGAGATGCGGTCGACGGTCGCCTCCACCGCCGAGTTGAGGAGCTCGACCACCAGGATGAGCACGACACTGCCGGCTAGCAGCGCCCGCTCGACCCCGTTCCCGCCCAGCCACAGGCCGAGCGGCACGAAGATCGCGGCGAGGATGAGCTCCTGGCGGAAGGCGTCCTCGCAACGGACCGCCTCGGCAAAGCCGGCGAACGAATTCCTCGTCGCGGCGATGAGGCGCCGCAGCCCCGTTTCACCCTTGAAGGGACTTTCCGCGGCCTCGACCTTTCCCTGCATCAGGCGGTCTCCATCGCGCAGGCGCGCAGGACCGGCTCGTAGTGGCTGAGCGGCGGCGCGGCGCGCGACGGATCGCGGGCGAGGTCGTCGAAGCGGCGCAGGAGCACCGCCTCCTCCGCATGCGGCTCGCGCAGGAATCGGTGCGCGCCCTCGGCGTCGAAGGCTCCGCCCTGGAGCTCGAGCGAGCGGCGCGACGAGGGCGAGAGCTGCTCGAGGTAGCCGGGGTCGCTGTAGCAAAGGTAGCGCTTCGCATCGACGTGAAGCCGGATGGGGTCGACCACGGCGCCCGGCAGCAGGTCGCGGAGCAGCGGCACCGCGAGGTACGCGTGCACGTCCACGCCGCCATAGGCGCTTTGCGAGCGGCGGGCGAGCAGGTGGCCGACGTCATGTAGCATGCAGGCGACGACGAGCTCCGGGGGCGACCCGGCCTCCTCGGCGAGGCGGGCGCACTGAAGCGCGTGGTCGAGCTGCGTCAGCGCCTCGCCGCCGTGCAGGTCGGCGCCGCGCGTCTTGTAGAGATACAGGATGTCCTGGATCCGCAGGGCCATGGTCGATGCGCTCGAAACGCCGGCATGCTGTCAAAGTCCTGCAACGTCCCCCCTTCACCCTCGACGGAGCGTCGCCGGAACGCGCGCAGCCTAGTGGCCGGCCATGACTTTTTCGTGACATCCAGGAAGACCGCCTTATGAAGAACACACTCGATTCCCGACGCCGCGTGCTCAAGGCCGGCCTTGCCAGCATGGTGTCGACCCTGCCGGCCTGGTCCGCGCTTGGCGGCTGTGCCGCCGGTGGCGCTTCCGCGCCGCCGATGCTCGGCTTCACGGCGGTCCCGGTCTCGAAGGAAGACAAGGTCATCGTGCCGCCCGGGTACCGTGCGGACGTGCTGTATCGCTGGGGTGACGCAGTCGGCATGGCGGCCGGCATGCCGGCGTTCCGCGAGGATGGCGGCAACAGCGCCGAGGAGCAGGCTCTGCAGGCCGGCATGCATCACGACGCGATCGAGCTTTTTCCGCTCTCGGAGAGCCGCGCCCTCCTCGCCGTGAACCACGAATACACCGACGACGGCCTGCTGCACAGCGACGGCATGAGGAGCTGGAGCGCCGAAAAGGTACGCAAGAGCCAGGCGGCGCACGGGGTCGCGATCGTCGAGATCGCCTTCGACGGGAGCCGCTGGTCGCTCGTGCGGCCCTCGCGCTATGCGCGGCGCATCACCGCGTCCACGCCGATTGCATTCTCCGGCCCGGCGGCCGGGCATGCGCTGCTTCGCACGGCGTTCGATCCCTCGGGCCGCGAGGCGCTCGGCACGATGAGCAACTGCGCCGGCGGCCATACGCCGTGGGGCACCTACCTCACGTGCGAGGAGAACTTCAACATGTACTTCTCGAATGCCGGCGCAGTGCCGGTGGACCAGAAGCGCTACGGAATCAGCGCGGCGGGCGGAGGCTACCGCTGGCACGAGCACGATGCCCGCTTCGACGCCGCGGCGAACCCGAACGAGCCCAACCGCTTCGGCTGGGTGGTCGAAATCGATCCGCTCGATCCCCAGGCAAAGCCGGTGAAGCGCACGGCTCTGGGGCGGATCAAGCATGAAAGCGCGACGGTGACCCTCGCCAAGGACGGCCGGGTGGTCGTCTACATGGGGGACGACGAGCGCTACGAGTACATCTACAAGTTCGTGTCTCGCGGGAAATTCAACCCTTCGGACCGCGCCGCGAACAAGGACCTCCTCGACGAGGGAACACTGTACGTCGCACTCTTCGCGAAGGGCGGAAACGGCGTCTGGCTCGAGCTTCCAGGCACGCCGGAATCGCTGGTGCGGGCGCGGCAGGCGGCCGACGCGGTGGGCGCGACAAAGATGGATCGCCCGGAGTGGATCGCCGTGCATCCAGGGAACGGCGACGTCTACGTCTCGCTCACGAACAATGACCGGCGCACCGAAGCGGAGGCCGAAGGCGTGAACCCGAGAGCGAAGAACGTTTACGGGCACATCGCCCGTTGGAGCGAGCGCGACGGCGATGCGGCGGCGACGACCTTCCGCTGGGACATCTTCGCGCTCGCCGGCGAGGACAAAGGGTTCGCCAATCCGGACGGCCTGTGGTTCGACCGGCGCGGCGTGCTGTGGATCGAGACGGACATCTCCACGAGCGCGATCAATCGCGGGCCCTTCGAGAAGCTCGGCAACAACCAGATGCTCGCGGCCGACGTACGCACGGGCGAGATCCGCCGCTTTCTCACCGGCCCTGCCGGCTGCGAGATCACCGGCGTCACCATGGCACCCGACGGCCGCACGATGTTCATCAACATCCAGCATCCGGGGGAGACGGCGAGCGAGCGGAGCAATCCGGACGAGCCGCGCGCGGTGTCGAACTGGCCGGACTTCAGGCCCTCGGGGCGCCCGCGCTCCGCCACGATCGCCATCCGTCGCGAGGACGGCGGCGTGATCGGAACCTAGGGCCCGCTACTGCCAGGTCGCGATAGCTTCGACGCGGTGCTGGATCTGGCGCCGCGGCGCCCGCCCGTG
>JAFAGU010000087.1 GCA_019237595.1 Betaproteobacteria bacterium
GGGAGCCGTTCGTCACGTCGTTCCAGTTGAGCACCGTGAGGCGCGCCATCTCGGAGAACGCGAGCGTGACCACCGCGAAGTAGAACTCCTTCAGCCGGAAGCGGAAGCAGATTGTCCCGACGACGACCGAAATCGCCGCGACGAGGAGCGCGGCGAACACCACGCCGCCCCAATACGAGAGCGCGAAGTGCTTCATCGAAAGGTGCGTCGCGTACGCGCCGATGCCGAACGCCGCCGCATGGAACATCGAGAGCTGGCCGGTGAAGCCGAAGATCAGGTTGAAGCTCACCGCGAGCATGCCTTGCAGGTAGGCGAAGACGAGGATGGTGAGGACCACGTCGCTCTTCACTCCCAGGGGAAGAAGGAGAAGGATGAGAAGAAAGAATGCAAATGCAAGGCGGTTCATCGTCTGCCCGCGAACAATCCGGAAGGCTTGAAGAGGAGGATCGCGACGAGGAAGACGAGGCCGTACACGTCGCGGAACGCGAGCGGCAGGTAGATGGAGCCGATGCCTTCGGTGACGCCGAGGATCATGCCGCCGATGAGCGCGCCGCTCACGCTGCCGATGCCGGCGAGGATCGCCGCCTCGACCGCCTTCAGGATGAAGAGGCTGCCGAGCGTCGGCTCGAGCGAATAGAGGCTCGCGTAGAGCGCGCCGCCCAGGCCCGCGAGCGCGGTGGAGTAGACCACCACGCCGCTTTGCAGCCGCTCGGTGGGCACGCCCATGAGCGCGGCCGCTTCAGGGTTCTGCGCGTACGCGTACGCCGCGCGGCCCACCCACGTGCGCGTGAGCGCCGCGTAGGTGCCGAGGATCGCGACGAGGAGGAGCGCGAAGACGACGAGCTTGATCTTCGGCAGCACGATGCCGAAGATCGGCAGGACGCCTGGGAGCACGCGGTGCAGCTCCTTGGGCGTGGAGGTGAAGTAGAGGAGCGCGACCGACTCCAGCACCGCGATCATGCCGATCGAGACGAGGAGCCCGTTCACCAGGTTGTTGCGCGTGAAGCGGAAGAGCGCCTGGTCGGCGATCAGCCCCGCGAGCGAGGTGAGCGCGACCGCGGCGGCGACGGCGAGCGGGTACGGCAGGCCCGCGGTCTCGGTGAACCACCACGCCGCGTAGGCGCCGAGCATCATGAAGACGCCCAGCGCGAAGTTGACGATACCCGTGATGCCGAACGTCAGCGTGACGCCGAGGGCGACGATGCCGTAGAGGGTCCCGACGATCGCCCCGTTGAGGAGCTGACCGCCGATGAGCTGCCCCATGCCCGGACGCGGCGGCTTACTTGGGCGTGATGCGCGTCGCGGTGATCGCGCCGCCCTTCTTCATGTGCAGCACGTCGAAGTCGAACACCGCCTCGCCGGTCTCGTCGTAGCGGATGTTCCACAGCCCGCTGTAGCGCAGCGACAGGAGCGCCTGGCGCACCTTGGCGACGTCGTCCACGGTGCCGGCCTTCTGCATCGCCTCGACCAGCATGTAGACATGGTCGTAGCACGAGGACGAGCAGAGCGGCGCCTGGTCGTAGGGGAAGTCGTTCGTCTTGTAGAACGCCTTGTACGCGGCGACGAAGGCCTTGACCTTCGGCTCCTTCTTCTCCGCCTCCTCGAAGTATTTCGGCAGATAGGCGATGTAGTTCTCGATGAGGTCCTGGTTCTTCTGGCCGGGCCCCATCGAGCCGCGCACGAGGAAGAAGTTCTTGAAGAGGCCGCCCTCGGTCGCCTGGCGCACGATGTCGTAGAGCACGGCGTCGGTGTAGCCCGGGAAGAGGTAATCGGCCTTGCCCGCGGCGAGCTTGGCGAGCGGCGCGGAGAAGTCCTTGGTGCCCGGCTCGAAGAGCTCGACCTGGAGGTCGATGCCCGCGTTCTTGAAGATCGGCGAGTAGATGTCGACCGCGACCTTGCCGAAGGCGTCGTTCTGGAAAAGCATCGCGGCCTTCTTCGCGCCCTGCTTCTTCAGGTAGTCGACCAGGAGCTGCCCGAAGCCCGCCGAGCCCGCGTCCCAGTTCCACGTGCGGATCAGGTAATCGTGGTTGGGCTTGCCGAGCATCGGGTGGATCGCGGTGGCGCCGCCCATCAGGAGGAACTTGCCGTTGTTCTGCGTCGCGTAGGGCTCGATGCCGTTGAAGACGTTGGTGAGGAAGGGGCCGAACACGTACTTCGCCTTCTCCTGCTCGAGGATCTGCTTGAGCTGGATGAGCGCCTCCTGCGGGTTCGCGCGCGTGTCCGGCGAGACGAGCTGCAGCTTGTAGGTCTTGTTGCCGACCTTGAACCCGCCCTTTTTGTTGATCTCGTCGATCGCCATGTTGGCGCCCTGGTGGCCCATCCATCCGTAGGTGGCGAGCGTCCCGGTCTGGGCCTCGATCTGGCCGATCTTCACGACGTCCTGCGCCGACGCCGTCCCGACCAGGAAAAATGCAAAAACCGCAAAGACGATGCGAATCATGGTCCCCTCCTCAAGGTAGGGCCACTGTAACATATGAGCCACATATCACAAGGCCACCCGGCGACGTGCCTCGCTCCCGAAAGATCGAATCGAACGGCGAAACCCTGAGCGAGCGCGCCTATCGCGACATCGAGGAGCTGATCGTCACGCTCCAGCTTCCGCCCGGGAGCGCGGTGTCCGAGGGCCTCCTCTCGCGGCGCCTGGCGATCGGCCGCACGCCGATCCGCGAGGCGCTGCAGCGGCTCGCCCGCGAGAGCCTCGTCCAGATCCTGCCGCGGCGCGGCATCATGGTCACCGAGATCAACGCGCGGACGCAGCTTCGGCTGCTGGAAGCTCGGCGCGAGGTCGAGCGCCTCGTCGCTAGGAGCGCCGCCCGCCGCGCGACGCCTGCCGAGCGAAAGCGCATGACCGAGCTCGCCGAGCGCTTCGAGGCGAGCGCGAAGAAGAACGACGACAAGGCCTTCATGCGCGTCGACCGCGAGTTCAACGAGCTCTCCATCGCCGCGGCGAAGAACGAGTTCGCCGCGGGCGCCATGCGGCTCATGGCCGGGCTCTCGCGCCGCTTCTGGTACCACCACTACAAGGAGGCGGCGGACATGCCCGAGACCGCCAAGCTCCACGCCGACATCGCCCGCGCCATCGCCAAGGCGGACGAGGACGCGGCCGCCCGGGCGACCGACCGGCTCATGGATTCGGTCCAGTCCTTCACCCGCGACACGGTCACGGCGGACGGTTGAAAAACCGCCCCTCGAGGCGCATACTGCCATACACCTGATATATCAGAGGCCGCCGCCATGAGCGCCATTCCGTTTCCGGATGCTTTGATCGAGAAACACGAAATCACCGAACGGCAATCGCGGTTCCGGGAGGAATACCAGGCGCAGATCCACCCGCTCTACTCCGGCCCCGTCCACATCGGCTTCATCTACGTCGTGGGCATCGCCACCATCTGGTGGTGCGTCTCGCAAATGCAGCACGCGACGTGGGAGTGGCTGCTGGTCGTGCCGGTGTTCTTCTTCTCCAACCTCTTCGAGTGGTGGATCCACAAGTACGTGATGCACCGCCTGGTCGACGTCTTCGCGCTGCGCGCGATCTACGACCGCCACACGCGCCAGCACCACCAGTACTTCACCACCGACGAGATGACGGTGGGCTCGACCCGCGAGTGGCGCATCATCTTCTTCCCCTGGCGCGCCCTCTTCACGTTCATGGGCTTCGGCACGCCGTTCGCGCTGCTGCTCGGCTATCTGCTGAACCCGAACGCCGGCTACATCCTCATGGTGACCATCGTCGGCCAGTACCTGATCTACGAGACGTTCCACTACTGCTGCCACGTGCACGACAACTGGTTCGTGCGCACCATGCCCTTCATCAACACCATCCGCCGACACCACTTCGTGCACCACAATCACGGCGCGATGATGGAGGCGAACATGAACCTCACCTTCCCGATCGCGGACTGGGTCATGGGCACTTCCGACCTGGACCGCGGCCTGCTCGGCCATCTCTTCAACGGCTACAGCATGAAGCACGTCAAGCCGGAAATCCGCGCAAAGCTGGAGAAGTTCTCGTAAG
>JAFAGU010000007.1 GCA_019237595.1 Betaproteobacteria bacterium
GCTCGTGGTGATGCTCGTGGTCGGGCTGATCGCTTTCTCGCTCTTTCGCTTCGTCGGCGACCCGGTGCTCTTCATGCTGGGCCAGGACGCCACGGACGAGCAGCGGGTGGAAGTGACGCGCGCGCTCGGCCTCGACCGGCCGTTCTACGTGCAATATGCGCGCTTCGTCGCCAACGCAGCGCGCGGCGAGTTCGGGCTGAGCCTGCGGCAGGTGCAGCCGGTCTCGAAGCTCATCGTCGACCGCCTGCCGGCCACGCTCGAGCTCTCGCTGGTCGCCGCGCTCTTCGCGCTCGCGCTCGGGATTCCGATCGGCGTGTACACGGCGCTGAGGCGCGACTCCTGGATTTCGCACGCGCTGCTCGCCGTCTCGCTCGCGGGCGTTTCGCTGCCCACCTTCCTCACCGGCATCCTGCTCATCCTCGTCTTTTCGGTCCAGCTCGGCTGGCTCCCTTCCTTCGGCCGCGGCGACACCGTCGCGATCGGCTGGTGGAGCACGGGCCTGCTCACGGCCTCGGGCCTGAAGTCCCTCATCCTGCCCGCCATCACACTCGGGCTCTTCCAGATGACGCTCATCCAGCGCCTCGTGCGTTCCGAGATGCTCGAAGTGCTGCGCACGGACTATATCCGCTTCGCACGCGCACGCGGCCTTCCCGACCGGGTCGTCTACTTCGGCCACGCGCTCAAGAACACCCTCGTCCCGGTCATCACCATTACCGGGCTCCAGCTGGGCGCGATCATCGCCTTCTCCATCATCACGGAGACCGTGTTCCAGTGGCCCGGCATGGGGCTCCTCTTCATCCAGGCGGTGGGCTTCGCCGACGTGCCGGTCATGGCGGCCTACCTCTGCCTGATCGCCCTTTTCTTCGTCCTCATCAACCTCGCGGTCGATCTGCTCTACTATGCGGTCGATCCGCGGCTTCGCACCGCCTCCCCATGAACAAACCCGTCGAGTCCTTCGCCAATCCCATCGAGCGCATCCGCGGCTACCACGAGGAGCTGCGCGCCATCCGGCGGGACCTCCACGCGCACCCCGAGCTCGCCTTCAACGAGAACCGCACCGCCTCGATCGTCGCGGAGAAGCTCGCCTCCTGGGGCGTGGAAGTGCACTCCGGGCTCGCGAAGACGGGCGTGGTCGGCGTCATCAAGGGCCGCACCGGAAAGCGCGCGGTGGGCTTGCGCGCCGACATGGACTGCCTGCCGATGCACGAGGCGAACAGCTTCGCCCACCGCTCGCAGCACGAAGGCCGGATGCACGCGTGCGGCCATGACGGGCATACGACCATGCTCCTCGGCGCGGCGCGCTACCTGGCGGAGACGCGAAATTTCTCCGGCACGGCCTACGCGATCTTCCAGCCGGCCGAGGAAGGCGGCGGCGGCGGGCAGGTCATGGTGGAGGAAGGCCTCTTCAAGCGCTTTCCGGCCGACGAGATCTACGCGCTGCACAACTGGCCGATCATGCCCCCGGGCAAGATCGCCGTGCGCGCCGGCCCGATGATGGCGGCGACCGACGAGGTGCAGATCACCGTGCGCGGCCGCGGCGGCCACGCCGCCGTGCCGCAGCTCGCCGTGGACCCGGTGGTGGCGAGCGCGCACCTGATCACCGCGTTGCAGACGATCGCGAGCCGGAACGTCAACCCGCTCGATGCGGTGGTCGTGAGCCTTTGCTCCATGCAGACGAGCCAGGTCGGCGCGTTCAACGTGATCCCGGAGGCGGTGAAGCTCATCGGCACGGTGCGCACCTTCAAGCCGGAGACGCGCGACCTAGCCGAGCGCCGCGTGAGGGAGATCACGGCGAAGATCGCGGAGGCCCTCGGCGCAAGCGCCGAAGTGACCTACACCCGCGGCTACCCGGCCACGGTGAATAGCGCGCGGGAGGCCGCCTTCGCCGCGCGCGTCGGCGAGCGGCTCTTCGGCAAGGACAACGTGGTCACCGACGTCGAGCCGACCATGGGCGGGGAGGACTTCTCCTACATGCTGCAGGCCTGCCCCGGCGCCTACGTCTGGCTCGGCCAGGGCGGCGGCCCCGGCGGCTGCTTCCTGCACAATCCGAACTTCGACTTCAACGACGAGGTGATCCCGCTGGGCGCGGGCTACCTCGCCGCGCTCGTGGAAGAATCGCTTCCAGCCTAGGAAAACCCCGGGGGAGAAATGAGAAAGGTACTTTTCGCGGCGCTGCTCGGTCTCGCCGCGCTCGGCGTTCAGGCCGCCACGCTGCGCTGGGCGGCGCAGAACGACGTGCTGACGCTCGACCCGCATTCGCAGAACCACACCACCTCGATCGCCATCCAGCAGCACGCCTACGAGGGACTGACGCGCTACTCCTCCGACTACAAGCTGCAGCCGGCGCTCGCCGAGTCGTGGAAGGAGATCTCGCCCACGCAGGTGCGCTTCAACCTGCGCCGGAACGTCAAGTTCCACGACGGCTCGCCCTTTACGGCGGACGACGTCGTCTTTTCCTACCACCGCATCAAGCAACCCCAGGGCACGCAGCAGGTGTACGTGAACGGCGTCGCCGACGTGAAGAAGATCGACGACTACACCGTCGACTTCATCCTCGAGGGACCGGCGCCCATCCTCCTGCGCAACCTCGTGTACTTCCGCATCATGAGCAAGAGCTGGTCGGAGAAAAACCGCTCGCAGAACGTGCAGGACTACGCGAAGAAGGAGGAGACCTACGCCTCGCGCAACGTGAACGGCACGGGCCCGTTCATGATCAAGAGCTGGGAGCCGGACAAGCGGGTCGTCTTCGAGGCCTTCAAGGGGTACTGGGGCAAGGTCGAGGGCAACATCACCGACATGGTGTACACGCCGATCAAGTCGGACGCCACTCGCGTCTCGGCGCTCCTCTCGGGCGACGTGGACCTCGTCACGGACCTGCCCACGCAGGACGTGGAGCGGCTGCGCAAGGACCCGAAGCTCAAGATCCTCGACGGCAACGAGGCGCGCACGATCTTCCTCGCCATGGACCAGCATAACGAGGAGCTGAAGTACTCCTCCATCAAGGGCCGCAACCCGTTCAAGGACGTGCGCGTGCGCCAGGCGCTGAACCAGGCGATCGATCGGGAGGCCATCAAGCGAGTGACCATGCGCGGCCTTTCCATCCCCGCCGGCATCATGGTGCCGCCGGGCGTGCAGGGCTGGTCGAAGGACATCGACACCCCCGAAAAATACGACCCCGCTGGCGCGAAGAAGCTCCTCGCCGAAGCCGGCTATCCCGGCGGCATCGACTTCACGCTCGACTGCCCGAACGGCCGCTACGTGAACGACGAGAAGGTCTGCCAGGCCATCGTCTCGATGTGGGCGAAGGCCGGCATCAACGCCAAGCTGAACGCCATCCCGTTCTCGAACTTCATTCCCAAGATCCTCAACTTCGACTCGAGCGTCTACATGCTGGGCTGGGGCGTGGCCACGCTGGACGCGAACTTCACGCTCCAGTCGCTCCTCCATACCAAGACAACCGGCGCCGACGGCAGCTTCAACCTTGGCCGGGTGAGCGACCCGAAGCTCGACAACATCATCGACACGCTCAAGTTCGCGACCGACGCGAACGGTCGCCCCGCGCTGCTGCGCGAAGGCCTCGTGCGCGTGCGGGACAACTACTATTACGTGCCGCTGCACCACCAGCTCCGGCCCTGGGCAATGAAGAAGAACGTCGAGGCAAGCTACGACCTCCTCGACCAGCACCACGCCCGGTTCACGCGCGTGAAGTGACGCCGGCTGCGCGCGGCCGTTGTTCCTCAAGCGAGCCTGGGATCACGAGCTAGCGTGGCACTTCCGGCGCTCGCCGGTCGCCATCGCCGCCGCGCTCCTCACGCTCGCCTGCGTCGGCGCGGCGCTCCTCGCGCCATGGATCGCGCCGCAGGATCCGTTCAATGTCGCCGTCCTTGACCTGAACGAAGCGTTCCTCCCGCCAGCCTGGCTTCCCGGCGGAAAGGCGGCGTTCCTCCTTGGCAGCGACAACCAGGGGCGGGACATCCTCTCGACGATCCTCTACGGCGCGCGCATCTCGCTCGGCGTGGGACTCGCGTCGGTCGCGCTCGCGCTCGTGCTCGGCGTGAGCGCGGGACTGGCGGCAGGCTACCTCGGCGGCCGCACCGATGCGCTGATCATGAGGATCGCGGACGTCCAGCTCTCGTTTCCCGCCATCCTCATCGCGCTCCTCGTCGATGGAGTGGCGCGGGTGGCGCTTCCCGCCTCCAGCCAGGACCGGATCGCGATTCCGGTGCTCGTGCTCTCCATCGGCTTCGCCGGCTGGGTCCAATACGCGCGCGCGGTGCGAGGCTCCACGCTCGTCGAGCGGCAGAAGGAATACGTCCAGGCAGCCCGCGTGATCGGCCGAAGCCCGCTTGCCATCATGGCCGAGCACGTGCTGCCGAACGTGCTCGGGCCGGTGCTCGTCATCGCCACCATCCACATCGCCACCGCGATCATCACCGAGGCGACGCTTTCCTTCCTCGGCGTGGGCGTGCCCGCGACGCAGCCTTCGCTCGGCACGCTCATCCGCGTGGGCAACGAATTCCTCTATTCCGGCGAATGGTGGATCACCGTCTTCCCCGGCGCGGCGCTCGTCGTCCTCGTCCTTTCGGTGAATCTCGTCGGCGACTGGCTCCGCGACGCGCTCAACCCGAGGCTGCGATGATCCTCGAAGTCACCGGCCTCAGAGTAGAGTTTCCGTCCCGCCATGGGAACCTCGTGGCGCTCGATGGCGTGAGCTTCTCGATCGCGCCGGGCGAAGTGCTCGGCGTAGTCGGGGAATCGGGCGCGGGAAAATCGGTGACCGGGCTCGCGGTCATCGGGCTCCTCGACCCGCCGGGGCGCATCGCCGGCGGCGAAATCCGCCTGGAAGGCCGCCGCATCGACGATCTCGGCCCCGAGGCGCTGCGGCGGCTTCGCGGCCGGCGCATCGGCATGGTGTTCCAGGATCCCCTCACGTCGCTCAACCCGCTCTACACCATCGGCCGGCAGCTCGAGGAGACGATCCTCGCGCACCTCTACGTCTCGCGCCCGGAATCACGCAAGCGCGCGATTTCGCTGCTGGGCGAGACGGGCATCCCGGCGCCGGAGGAGCGCCTGCATCATTTCCCGCACCAGTTCTCCGGCGGCATGCGCCAGCGGGTGGTGATCGCGCTCGCGCTCGCCGCCGAGCCTTCGCTCGTCATTGCCGACGAGCCGACCACGGCGCTCGATGTGTCGATCCAGGCGCAGATCATCGCGCTCCTCAGGCGGATCGCGCGCACGCGCGGGACCGCCGTGATGCTCATCACGCACGACATGGGGGTGATCGCCGAGACGGCCGACCGCGTGGCGGTCATGTACGCCGGCCGGCTGGTCGAGATCGGCGCCGTGCGCGAGGTCCTCCATTCGCCGCGCCATCCCTATACCGCCGGCCTGATGGGATCGATTCCCAAGATCGGCGCCTCGAGGAAGCACAAGCTCGTGCAGATCGACGGCGCGATGCCGCGCCTGGGCGCCATTCCTGCGGGCTGTGCCTTCCATCCACGCTGCACGAGCCGCCTTCCCCGCTGCAGCGCCGAGCGCCCCGAGCTCCTGGACGCGGGCTCCACCCTCGCCGCCTGCTGGCTCCATGTGCCGGACGCGGGCCGGGTGTGACGCTGCTCGAGCTCGACGGCGTCACGCGCGACTTCGACGTGTCGCGGCGCTGGCTCAATCGCCTGCTCGAAGGCGAGCCGCGCCGGCTCCTGCGCGCGGTCGACGGCGTGAGCTTCTCGCTCGAGCGCGGCGAGACCCTCGCGCTGGTGGGCGAATCCGGCAGCGGCAAGTCGACGCTCGCGCGCCTGATTGCGGGCCTCTACCGCCCGACGCAGGGACGAATCGCCTTCCACGGCAAGCGGGTGCAGATGATCTTCCAGGACCCGTATGCGAGCCTGAACCCTCGCTGGCGCGTGAGGGAGATCGTCGCCGAGCCGATCCGGGTGCTCTTCCGCAGGAGCACGGCAGAGACCTGCAGCAAGGTGGGCGAGCTCCTGCTGCAGGTCGGCCTCTCGCCGGAGGACGGCGAGAAGTATCCGCACCAGTTTTCGGGCGGCCAGCGCCAGCGCATCTCGATTGCCCGCGCGCTCGCCGGCGAGCCGGACCTGCTCATCTGCGACGAGCCGACCTCGGCGCTGGACGTCTCGGTCCAGGCGCAGATCCTGAACCTGATGTCGGAGCTCCAGCGGCGGCTTTCGCTCACTTATCTCTTCATCTCACACAACCTGGCCGTGGTGTCCCAGGTCGCCGACCGGGTCGGCGTCCTCTACCTCGGCCGTCTCGTGGAGCTCGCGAGCGCCAGCGAGCTCTTCACGCGGCCGCGGCATCCCTACACGCGCATGCTGATGGACGCCGTCCCGGACATCGAGATCAGCGGCCGTGCCCGGACGCCGGTCGCCGGCGAAGTGCCCAATCCGCTCGCGCCGCCGTCAGGTTGCGCCTTCCATCCGCGCTGCCCGTACGCCTACGATCGATGCGTGGCCGAGCGGCCGCCTTCCCTTGACCGGGTCGCGTGTCACGCGATAGAAGAAGGGCGCATCTCCTAAAATTCCCCTTCCCATGCAGAGGCAACAGGTTCCCGTGGAAAAGCTCCGGTTCGGCATGTACGTCGCCGAGCTCGATCGCCCCTGGACCGATACCCCCTTCATGTACCAGGGCTTCCAGCTGCGCACCGAGGTGCAGCTCGCCGCCCTGAAGAAGTACTGCAAGCACGTCTTCGTCGATCCGGAACGCGCGGTGTCGGAGCAGGAGCTCGCGCGCCTCGCAGCCCCCTCCTTCCGCGTGCGCGGCAGCGCCGCGTATCCCGAGACGACGAAGGTGGAGGTGGAATTCAGGCACGCGCAGCCGATGTTCGAGGAGACGGCCCGCGCGGTGCCGGAGATCCTGAAGCCCGCCTCTCGCCCCGGCGGCGTGCTCGACACCAAGCAGGTCAAGGAATCGGTGACCAAGCTCACCGACAGCGTGGTGCGCAACCCGGACGCCATGCTGCTCGTCTCGCGGCTGCGCGAAAAGAGCGCCCAGGCCCATGCCCGCGCCCTGCAGGTCTCGCTCTACATGATCGTCTTCGCCCGCTTCCTGCAGCTCGAGCGGCACGAGCTGGAGCTCCTCGGGCTCCTGGGCCTCCTGCAGGACATCGGGAAAACGCGCCTTTCGCCGGCCATCCTCGAGAAGAGGACGCCGCTCACGCCCGCCGAGAGCGACATCGCGAAGATGCACGTGCAGTTCTCCGCAGAAATCGTCGCCGCCACGCCGGGCCTCCCGCCGGGGTTGCCGAAGCTCGTGCTGCTGCACCACGAGCGCCAGGACGGCAGCGGCTATCCCCAGGGCCTGAAGGGCGACGACATCGGCCTCTACGGCTCCATGGCGGCCATCTGCGACACGTTCGATGCGCTCACGGCGCCGCGGCCCTACGCCGAGCCGCTCTCGCCTTCGAGCGCGCTGAGCTACCTCTATAAGGAGCGCGGAACGGGCTTCCACGCCGAGCTGGTCGAGCAGTTCATCCAGTGCGTCGGCGCCTTCCCGGTGGGAAGCGCGGTCGAGCTCAATTCCGGCGAAGTCGGCATCGTCATCACGCAGAACCTGGTGCGGCGGCTCAAGCCCCGCGTCATGGTCGTGCTCGACCCGAAGGGCGCGCCCATCCATCCGCACAAGATCCTCGACCTCGACCGCGACCCGAAGATCGGCGACGAGGTCTACAAGATCCGCCGCACGCTCGAGCAGACCAAGGTCAACGTCGACCCGCGGGAGCTCTTCATCTAGCGGCGCAGGTTGGCGACGCCGAAGGGCACATGGCCGGCGGCCACGTGCGCGCGGGCCGAGTCCACATGCCCGCGCTGGTCGTCGAAATAGAAGTCGGGCTCGAAGGACTTGAGGAACGCGCCCTTGTCGAGGCCGCCCAGGAACATCGCCTCGTCCACCGAGATGTTCCAGTTCATCAGCGTGTTGATCGCGCGCTCGTGCGCGGGGGCGCTTCGCGCCGTGACGAGCGCCGTTCGCACGCGCATGCGCGCGCCGCGCTCTTCGCGCGCCGCGCGCTGCAGCTCGTGCAGCGCCTCGAGGAAGGGCTTGAAGGGCCCCGCCTGGAGCGGCGTGAGCGCGTGGCGCGTCTCGTGCTCGGTGAAGGCGTCGAGCCCCTCCTTCTGGTAGACGCGCTCGGCCTCGTCGGAAAAGAGCACCGCGTCGCCGTCGAAGGCGATGCGCACTTCGTCGGCATGGCGGCTCGCTTCCTGCCGCGATTCCGGATACACCCGCGCAGCCGGCACTCGAGCGCCGAGCGCCCCGATCACGTCCGCCTCGTTCGCCGAAAGGAAGAGGTTTGCCTTGAGCGCGTCCAGGTAGCCGTAGGGGCTGCGGCCGCGGGTGAACACGCCGCGCTCGATCTGCAGTCCGGCGCGCTTGGCGGACTTGAAGACGCGCAGGCCCGAGACCGGGTCGTTCTTCGAGAGCACGACGACCTCGACGAGCTGCGCCTCGCGCGTGTTGAACGCGAGGAGCTTCTTGACGAGCGGCAAGGCCACCCCTTCGCGCGCCGGCACTTCGAGCCGCGCCAGCTGCAGGGCGATGTAGGCCTCCTCGCCGTCCCGCTCGAAGATGCGGTTCTCTTCCTCGAAGTCGAAGAGGGCGCGCGAGGAGATGGCGACGACGAGCTTGCCTTCGACGGTGTAGGGCATGGCGCTCGCAGGATGAAAGGCCAATTTATCACGGCGGGAGTATGCTGAGGCCCGGGAGAGGACAGCCGGCCATGGCGGGCGACATCGAGATCCTGCTGGTAGACGACAACGCGGAGGACGTGGAGCTCACGGTTCGCGCCCTGCGCCGCCAGCGCGCGCCCGGCGCCATCCACGTGGTGCGCGACGGCGAGGAAGCGCTCGATTTCCTCTTCTGCCGCGGCGCGCACGCCTCGCGCTCCTTCGACCATCCGCCGCGGCTCGTCCTCCTCGACCTCAAGATGCCCAAGCTCGACGGCATCGAAGTGCTGCGCGCGCTTCGCGCCGACCCGCGCACGCGCGTGATCCCCGTCGCCATCCTCACCTCCTCGAAGGAGACGCGCGACCTCGTCGAGGGCTACCGGCTCGGCGTGAACGCGTACGTTCAGAAGCCGGTGGGCTCCGACGATTTCCGCAGCGTGGTGGAGCAGCTCGGCGCCTTCTGGCTCGAGCTGAACCAGCCGCCGCCGCGCGCAGCGTTCGGCGCCTAGCTCCGCGGCGCGACGCGCCGGAAGGCGGCGAGCAGCGCGAGGTCGTAGGCAATCTTCAGCGCGCCACAGGCGACGAGCGGCGCCGCGAACGCTCCCGCGGCGAAGAGCCCGCCCGCGATCGAAGGGCTGACCGCGGAGGCGAGACTGCGGGGCACTGCCGTGAAACTTGCCGCCGCCGGCCGCTCCGCGGGCGTCACCACCGACATCACGTACGCGCTGCGCGCGGGAACATCCATCTGCGAGAGCGCGCTCCGGGCGAGGAGAAGCGCCAATGCAAGATGCATGTCGGTCGTGAACGCGGCAGCGATGAGGCACACGCTCGCCGGAATGTGGGTGTAGACCATCGTGTTGATGAGCCCGATCCGGCGCGCGAGAATCGGCGCGAGGAGCTGCGAGCTCGCGCTGAGCAGGCCCGTCCAGAAGAAGAACACGCCCGCCGCCGCCACCGACATCCCGAAGCGCTGGAAGAGCCAGAGTGCAAGCAGCGCGTTCACGACCAGCCCGCCGGCGAAGGAGTCGATGCTGAAGAGGCTCGCGAGCTTCCAGACGATCGAGCGCGAGGGCCCGAGCGGCGCCGCCGGGCCCTCCGCCTCGGCGCGCGCCGATGGGAGCCGAAGGTAGAGGAGCCAGACCGCGGCACCGAGCGCGGCATACGCGAGGAACATGACCCGCAAGCCCGCGAGCTCGGTCCACCCTCGCGCCGCGAGCCACGCCGGCACGCCCGCGGCAAGCGCGCCCAGCGCGCCCGCCATGGAGCCGACGAAACTGTAGCGGGCGAAGACATGAGCACGCTTCTCTGGCGGCGCGGAGGCGGCAATCATCGTGTGCTCGAGCGGAAGGAAGACGCTCACGTCGCCCCCGCTCGGGTTGAGCGGCCCCACGAACGCGACGACGAGCAGCGGCCACAAGGCGGAGAGCGAGGCAAACGCCACGCCGGTGCCCGCCATGAGGAGCGCCGAGGCGAGGAGGAGCTCCCGCAGGGGAAAGCGCTTCCCCCAGCGGCCGACCGCGAGCGTGGCGAGCGCCGATCCAAGCAGCGTCGCGGTGCTCAGAACGCCGACGGCGAGCTCGCCATGGCCGAGCGCGAGCAGGTACGCGGGCAGCAGCACCGCGACGAACCCGTCCGCGACCGCTCGAAGCGCGCGCGCCCAGAGGATGAGCGCGATCATCTCGACGACGGTCCGAAGCGGAAGTCGTCGAAGGCCGTGACGCTGTCCGCTTTCGTCCATAGCCCCACGGCGCCGCTTCCGGCGATGTGGCCGTCCTCGTGCTCGATATAAGTCTTGCCGTCGAGCGCGACCGAGACCCGCTTGCCGGCGAAGTTCACGCGCAGGACGTGCCACGTCTTCGCCGCCACCGGCGCGTCGACGTACTTGATCGTGATGCGGCGACCGCCCTGCGTGTAGTAGAGCGAGACGTTATTTTCCAGCGCGTTCGCGCGCGCGACGTAGTAGTTGTCGCCGTCCTTCCAGCGCCAGACCACGCCGCCCGCCTGGTCCTCCTTCCCGTCCAGGGGCTTGAACTTCACTTCGACGAACCCGTCCTCGAGCTTCGCTTCGCGTCGCACGATCCAAGCGAAGGTCGCCACGCCCGACTGCCGGAGCACGTTCGGCGCGCTTGGCGCAGTAGCGTCGGCTTCAACGATCCAGCGCGCCGCGCCGCGACCGGTGATGCCCTGCAGCCATCCCTCCGGCGGCTGGCCGGCGGTCTCGCGATCGAAGTCAAAGCTCTGGGCGTGCGCCATCGTCATCGTGCCTCCCGTAACGAGCGCCGCCAGCGACGTGAAGAATGCTTTTCTTGCGTCCATGAGGGCTCCTTGGCAGAGCTTGGACGCCTGGGCGTCTTGCCGGGGAGTCCGCGTTGTCCCCGTGCGGGAATTGTAGCGCCGGCGGGAGAGCAGTGGAGCGGGTGATGGGAATCGAACCCACGTAACCAGCTTGGGAAGCTGGTGTTCTGCCATTGAACTACACCCGCGGAGGCGGGAAATTCTAGCAGTAGAATTTCCGCCGATGATTCAGGTCACTGTGAACGGAGCGGCGCACCGGCTCGAAGGTCCCATCGATCTGCAGGCGCTCCTCGAGCGCCTGTCCATGGCGGGCAAGAAGGTCGCGATCGAGAAGAACGGCGAGATCGTCCCGCGCGGCCGGCATCGCGAGACGCTCGTGCAGAACGGCGATGCGCTGGAGATCGTCGTTGCCGTGGGCGGAGGCTAGGCGATGAAGGACGCGCTCGTCATTGCAGGCAAGGCGTACTCGTCGCGGCTCCTCGTCGGCACGGGGAAGTACAAGGATTTCGCCGAGACGCGCGCGGCGGTGGAAGCCTCCGGCGCGCAGATCGTCACGGTGGCGATTCGCCGCACGAACATCGGCCAGAACGCCAACGAGCCGAGCCTCCTCGATGCGCTCCCGCCGTCGAAGTTCACCTACCTGCCCAACACCGCCGGGTGCTACAACGCGGCCGACGCCGTGCGCACGCTGCGCCTGGCACGCGAGCTCCTCGACGGGCATTCGCTCGTGAAGCTCGAGGTCCTCGGCGACGCGCACACGCTGTTTCCGAACATGCCCGAGACGCTGAAAGCGGCCGAGCAGCTCGTGAAGGAAGGCTTCCAGGTGATGGTGTACTGCTCCGACGATCCGATCCAGGCGCAGATGCTGGAGTCGATCGGCTGCGTCGCGGTGATGCCGCTCGCCTCCCTCATCGGCTCGGGAATGGGCATCCTCAACCCCTGGAACCTGCGGCTCATCATCGAGAAGGCGAAGGTGCCGGTGCTCGTCGATGCGGGCGTGGGAACGGCTTCCGACGCCGCGGTTGCGATGGAGCTCGGCTGCGACGGCGTGCTGATGAACACGGCGATCGCGGCGGCGAAGGACCCAGTGCTGATGGCGCAAGCCATGCGCAAGGCCGTCGAAGCCGGGCGCGAGGCGTTCCTCGCGGGACGCATGCCGAAGAAGCTCTATAGCGCGGCGCCGAGCTCGCCCACTGAAGGCAGGATCTCCCCCTCGCAACCCAAGGCGGCTTGAGGGGCATCCGCAGCTACGTCCTGAGGCAGGGACGCACGACGCCGGCGCAGAAGCGGGCGCTCGAAGCGCTTTTCCCAAAGTACGGAATTGCGTTTTCCGGGAATGAACTAGACCCCAAGGCAACTTTTGGACGAACCGCGCCGCTCGTCCTGGAGATCGGGTCGGGGATGGGCGAGAGCACTGCGGCGATCGCCCAGGCGCACCCGGAAGCGGATTTCATCGCGGTCGAAGTCCACGGGCCGGGCGTCGGAAGCCTCCTGAACCGGATCGCCTCGGAGAACATCTCGAATCTTCGCGTGGTTCGCCACGATGCCGTCGAGGTGCTCGCACGGATGATCGCCGACGGCTCGCTCGCGGGCATCCATCTTTTCTTTCCCGATCCATGGCCGAAGAAGCGCCACCACAAACGGCGGATCGTGCAGCCCGAGTTCGCCGAGCTCGCCGCGCGCAAGCTCGCGCCCGGCGGCGTGTTTCACGCAGCGAGCGACTGGCCGGAGTACGCAGAATGGATCGACCAGGTCTTCGTCGCGAACCCGGCATTCGAGAAGACGACGAAGGCCCTCGTGGAAAAACCGCTCACCAAGTTCGAGGCGCGCGGCCGCCGGCTCGGCCACCCTATCCGGGAACTTTGCTTTCTTCGCCGAGGAAGCGGCCCAGGAGCTCGTTGAGGAAGAGCCGCCCGCGTTCGGTGGGGCGCACGTGCTGGAGCGTCCTTTCCAGCAGGCCGTCGCGCTCGGCCTCGTCCATCGCGCGCGCGACAGATGCGAGCGGCAGGCCCGTGCGCTCGGCGAAAAGGCGCGTCGGAAATCCCTCGACCAGGCGCAGCGCATTGAGCATGAACTCGAACGGCAGATCTTTCGCCGGAACGATGCGATCTTCGGCGAGCGAGCTCTCCGCCGCGAGATAGTCGCGAGGCTGCTTGATGCGGGCATGCCGGGTGACGCGGTCCGGAAAGCTCACTTTGCCATGCGCGCCGGCGCCGATGCCGAGGTAGTCGCCGAATTCCCAGTAGTTCAGGTTGTGGCGGCAGCGGCGGCCCGGGCGAGCGAACGCGGAGGTTTCGTAGTGTTCAAAGCCCCGCTCGTGGAGCCTCTGCTCGATCATCGCCTGCAGGTCGGCACAGACGTCGTGCTCCGGGAGCTTTGGCGGTCGGCTGAAGAACACGGTATTGGGCTCGATGGTGAGCTGGTACGCCGACACGTGAGGCACGCCGGAAGCAATGGCCGTCTCGAGGTCCGCGCGCGCGCCGGCCTCCTCCTGGCCGGGAAGGCCGTACATCAGATCGACGTTGACGTTCTCGAAGCTCGCGAGCGCGGCGTCGATCGCTCGACGCGCCTCGTCGGCGCCGTGGATGCGGCCGAGCGCTTCCAGCATGCGAGGCTCGAAGCTCTGCACGCCGATCGAGATGCGGTTCACGCCCGCGGCGCGGAAGCCGGCGAAGCGCCCCGCCTCCACCGTTCCCGGATTCGCCTCCAGCGTGATCTCGGCTCCAGGCTCGACCGGCAAGCGCGCGCGCACGCCGGAGAGGAGGCGATCGATCGACTGAGGCGAAAAGAGGCTCGGCGTGCCGCCGCCGATGAAGATGCTCGCGAGGCGCCGGCCCCACACCGACGGAAGGAGCGCCTCGAGGTCGGCGAGCAGCTTCTCGACGTAAGCGTCTTCGGGCAGCGATCCTGTCGCCTCGTGCGAGTTGAAGTCGCAATAGGGGCACTTGCGCACGCACCAGGGGATGTGCACGTACAGCGAGAGCGGCGGCAGGGCGGCGAGCCGCACCGTCCCCGGCGCTTCAATCGAGGCGAGCATGGCGGAGCAATTCGAGCAGGCGGCGCAGCGCCTGCCCTCGATGGCTGATGCGGTTCTTCGTTTCCGGGTCGAGCTCCGCGGCGGTCTTTCCCAGCGCGGGAACATGGAAGAGCGGGTCGTAGCCGAAGCCGTTGTGGCCGCGCGGCGCAGCCGCAATCTCGCCTTCCCAGCGAGCTTCGGCGACGATCGGCGACGAATCGCTCGCGTCGCGCACGAGCACCATGACGCAGGCGTAGTACGCACGCCGGTCCTTCCCGGCCACGTTCTCAAGGATCAGCGCGTTGTTGCGGGCATCGCGCTCCTCTCGGCTGCCCTCGCGCCCGGCGTAGTAGGCCGAGTGCACTCCGGGCTCGCTGCCAAGCGAAGGCACGCAAAGCCCCGAGTCGTCGGCCAGCGCCGCTTCGCCGCTCGCTGCGGCGGCGTGGCGCGCTTTCGCGAGCGCATTCTCGAGGAACGACTCGTACGGCTCGTCCGCCTCGGGGATGGCGAGCTCCGCCTGCGCGATGACCTTCCACGGCAGGCCCGCCAGCACGGCCCGGATCTCGCGCAACTTCCCCGGGTTGTTCGACGCGAGAACCAGCGTCCTCATTTCAGGCGGTATTCGACCACCCAGTAATAGCGGAGCGCCCGGTAGGAGAACCTGGCGGCGTGCGGTGAGAGCCGCTCGCGAAGCTCCTCCTCGGTGGTGAAGTTCTTCAGCACGCGCACGCGGCTTCCGTCGTGGAGCCGCCTCATCTGGTACGTGTTGCCCTCGCGATCGGCGCCGGCCATCGGGGTGCTGGAGCCCTCGACGTAGACGTTGTCGAGCATGACGACGCGGGCGCCCGGGTCGAGGCGCGCATGAAGCGAAGCCAGAAATTCGTCGATGCGCTGGCGCGGCACATGCGACCACCAGAAGCCGGCAAAAGCCGCCCCGAAGCGGCCGAGGCTCTCGGGCAGCGAATACGCGTCGGCGAGCTGGAAGGCGACGTTGCCTCTGGGATAGCTCTTCGCCTGCGCGATGCCGAGCGGCTCCTCGGCGAGGTCGGTAGCGAGCACGCTGCGCGCGCTCTGCGCGATCACCGCCGTCCAGTAGCCCGTGCCCGCAGCCACTTCCAGCACGGCCGCGTCCTCGAAGGCGCCGGAAAAGATGCCGCGAAGCGCCGCCAGGTCTTCCTGTCGCTCCGGGCGGCCGTAGATCGCCTCGTAGTGCGCCGCCCGGCGGCGGTAATAGTCGACGAGGCTGCCGTCGCCTTCAGCCGGAGGCAAGCGCCCTCCTCTGGTGGGCGATGAGCTCCGCGATGCCGCGCTCGGCGAGCGCGAGGAGCGAATCGGCCTCGGCGCGGGAAAACGGCGCGCCTTCGGCGGTGCCCTGCATCTCCACGAACCGGCCCGAGCCGGTCATCACCACGTTCATGTCCGTCTCGCAGCTCGAGTCCTCGGCGTAGTCGAGGTCGAGGAGCGGCACGCCCTGGTGGATGCCCACCGAGACGGCGGCGACGAAGTCCTTGACCGGGAGCGCGGCGATCAGTCCCTTGCCCTTCAGGTGCGTGAGCGCATCGTGGAGGGCGACGAAAGCGCCGGTAATCGCGGCGGTGCGCGTACCGCCGTCGGCCTGGAGGACGTCGCAATCGAGGTGCACGGTCCTCGGCCCGAGCGAAGCGAGGTCGATCACCGCCCGGAGCGAGCGCCCGATGAGGCGCTGGATCTCCTGCGTGCGGCCCGACTGCTTGCCGCGCGCCGCCTCGCGGTCGGTGCGCGTATTGGTGGCGCGGGGCAGCATGCCGTATTCCGCCGTGACCCAGCCGCGGCCCGTATCGCGCAGGAAAGGCGGCACGCGCTCTTCCACCGAGGCGGTGCAAAGCACGTGCGTATCGCCGAATTGCACGAGCACGGAGCCTTCGGCGTGCTTGGTGAAGCGCCTCTGCAGGCGCACGGGGCGAAGCTCGTCCGGCCTTCTTCCGCTGGGTCTCATGGGAGACCCGAATCTTACCCTCGCGAAGAGCCGCGCCTACCTTTGCTGGGGCGCCTTCCTGAGCGCGGCCTTGATGTCGGCGATCGCCTTCTCGACGTCCTCGTCGGACATGCGCAGGAAATCCATGTCGGTCGCGGTGAAGTCCTGCACATCGGTCGGCAGGTCGGCGTAGGGCACCGTCGCCGGGCCGTCGTGCTCGATGACCTTCTCCTCGTCCCACCGCAGGGCGACAACGGACGTATTGTCTGCCTCGTTGCCGGCGCGCACGGCCGAGAGCTCCAGAAGCGAGCCGATCGCCGGTTCGAGCGGCTGCGTGAGTAGCGCATTCACGATCTGACGCTGCGTGAGCGGGCCCCACAGCCCATCGGAGCAAAGGAGCACGATGTCGTCCTTCTCCAGCCGTTCGCCGCCGGTGTCCACGCGCGGCGCCTGCAAGCCGCCCAGGCACTGGAGCAGGCGATTTCGCTCCGGGTGCGAGGAGACCGCCTCCTCGCGAATGCGCCCCTCGTCCACGAGGTGCTGCACCCACGAGTGATCGCGCGTCCGCGCGTGGATGCGGCCCTTGCGAAGGAGATAAAGCCGGCTGTCGCCGATGTGGGCCCAGAACGCGCGGCCTTCCTGGACGAGGCAAGCGACGAGCACTGTGCGGGGAGCGTCGCGCAGCCGCCGCGCCTCCGCCTCGCGCATGATGGCGACGTGGGCCGCGGCCATCGCGCGAGGAAGGAACTGCTCCGGATTCGCGAGCTTCGGGCGCGCCTCGTGCGCGAATACGCGCCCGAGCAGGTCGATGGCGACCTGCGCCGCCACTTCCCCGTGCGCATGGCCGCCCAGGCCGTCGGCCACGGCGAAGAGCAGCGTCTCCGGGCTCGACCAATGCCCGATGCGGTCCTGGTTGACCTTGCGTGCGCCGATCCGGCTTTCCTGGACGAGCGCGTACTTCACGTGCGCGGCGCCCGGCGAAAGCGCAGCACGCCTTTCAGCTGCGAGAGGAGCGGCGCCGGCTCGGGCGCACGATGCTCGGGGGCTTTTTCACCCAGCAAGGCCTTCTGCAGCGCGAAGCCGCTTTGCGGCCGCTCCATGTGGTCGAGCCGCAGGCACCAGTCCACCGTGTCGAGCAGATCGCCGGAGTATTTGCCGTTCCACGCGCGCCTTGCCGGGACGAGCGTGTCCTTGACGAGGCGCTGGTCGGCGGCCGGGGGCGGCGCGCCGGCGAGGCACGCGTAGATCGTCGCGCCCACCGAATACACGTCGCTCCACGGCCCGAGCTCGCCCTCGCGCGTGTGCTGCTCGGGGGAAGCGAACCCGGGCGTGTAGGTCGGTGGAAGCTTCATGCTCTCGCCGCTCAGCGTCTGGCGCGCGGCGCCGAAGTCGATGAGGAGCGGCGTGCCGTCGTTGCGCACGTAGACATTCCCGGGCTTGATGTCGAGGTGCAGCAGCTTGTTCGAATGCACTTCGCGCAGCCCGTTCAGCAGCTCCGCGAAGGTCTTGCGTATCCACGCCTCGTCGAGCGAGCCGCGGCGATGCACGATGTGCTGCTGCAGCGTGCGCCCGCGCTCGTAGCGCATGACGAGGTAGACGGTTTCGTTGGCGCGGAAGAAATTGAGCACGCGCACGACGTTCGGGTGCGAGAGGTGCGCGAGCGCGCGGCCTTCCTCGAAGAAGCACTTGAGGCCATAGCGGAAGGTCGCCGCGTTCTCCTCGGGCACGATCGGCGAAGGGTTGCCGTTCGTGCGCAGCGCGAGCGTGGAAGGCAGGTATTCCTTGATCGCGACCGGCGACTCGTTCTCGTCGTGCGCGAGATAGACGAACGAGAAGCCCCCGGCGGCAAGGAGCCGAAGCACGCGGTAGTTCTCGAGCCGCGTGCCTTCCCCGAGCGGAAGGTTCTTCTGCCCCGAGCGCTCCGGGTTGGCGGGTCCCCCCATGTAGCCTATGATAGCGCCTCGCCGCCGAGCGCAGCCCCGCAAAACTTCACGCGCCATTCGCCCGGGCCCCGGCCCCATTTGCAAAAGATGATCCAGAGCATGACCGGCTACGCGGCCGCCGCGGGCGACTGCCCGGGCGGGCGCATCTCGATCGAGCTGCGCTCGGTCAACTCCCGCTTCCTCGACTTGCAATTCCGCGTGGCTGAGGAGCTGCGCATGCTCGAGCCGGCGCTTCGCCAGCGGATCGTCGCGCGGCTCTCGCGCGGCAAAGTGGATTGCCGCGTCTACCTGAACGAAGCGGGCGCCGGGCAGGCCGCGCCCGCGCTCGACGCGCGCGCCGGCGATAAGCTCAAGGCGCTCGCCGCGCAGGCGGCGCGGCTCTTCCCGCAGGCAGAGCCGCTGCGCCTCGCCGACATCCTTCGCTGGCCCGGCGTGGTCGCGCAGGCAAGCGGAGAAGACGCGGCAGTGCAAGCCGTGGCGCTCTCGCTCATGCAGCGCGCGCTGGACGAGCTCGTCGCGGCGCGCTCGCGCGAAGGCGCAAAGCTCGCCGAGATCGTGCGTGCGCGCGTTGCCGACATGCGCCGGCGCCTGGAAGCCGTGGCCCCGGAAATCCCGCAGGCGATCGCCGCCTACGAGGCGCGGCTCATCGCCAAGCTTCGCGAGGCAATGGGCACGGGGAACGAGGAGCGCATCCGCGCCGAAGTGGCGCTCTTCGCCGCGAAGGTGGACGTAGACGAGGAGCTCGAGCGGCTGAAGACCCACTTCGAAGCGGTGGAGAAGGCGCTCGAGGGAAAGGCGGGGGCCGATTCGGCCGTCGGCAAGCGGCTCGACTTCCTCGCGCAGGAGCTCAACCGCGAGGCGAATACCCTCGCCTCCAAGGCCTCGAGCGGCGCGATCGCCGACTGCGCGCTCGAGTTGAAGCTCCTCATCGAGCAGGTGCGCGAGCAGGTGCAGAACATCGAATGAGCGGCATCGTCTTCGTCGTCACGGCGCCCTCGGGCGCGGGCAAGAGCTCCCTCATCTCGGCGCTCCTAAAGGACGACGCGACGCTGCGGCTCTCCATCTCGTACACGACGCGCGCGCCGCGTCCCGGGGAGCAAGACGGCCGGGAGTACCACTTCGTCGACCGGCCGACCTTCGTCGCCATGCGCTCGCGCGGCGAATTCCTGGAAAGCGCGGAAGTGCACGGGCACCTCTATGGCACGTCCAAGCGGGTGATCCACGAGGCGCTCGGCCGCGGCGAGGACATCCTGCTCGAGATCGACTGGCAGGGCGCGCGCCAGGTGCGCTCGCTCTACCCCCGCTGCGTCGGGGTCTTCATCCTCCCGCCTTCCTTCGAGGAGCTCGAGCGCCGCATGCGCAAGCGGGCGCAGGATTCCGACGAGGTCATCCGCCGCCGGCTCGACAATGCGCGCGAGGAGCTCGAGCACCAGGGCGAGTTCCAATACGTTATAATTAACAAGGACTTCGAAGCCGCCCGGCAGCAGCTGGCGCAAATCATCCGCAACGAGAGAGCAAAGCCCGATGGCCCGCATCACGGTTGACGATTGCCTGAAGAGAATCTCGAACCGCTTCCAGCTCACGCTGGCGGCGACCTACCGCGCCCGCCAGCTCGGCGCCGGCGCCTCGCCGCTCGTCGAGCCGAACCGCGACAAGAGCACGGTGATCGCTCTGCGCGAGATCGCCGGCGGCAAGGTCGGCACCGAAGTGCTGAAGAGGAACCCGACGCCGCCCGCCGCGCCGGCGCCCTGATTCTTCTTGCCTGAAAGGGTTTGGGTTTAACCTTTCAGGATGGCCGCGGTCCCGCAGACTGACCCGCGCCTGAACGAGGCGCGATTCGCCTACCTCAAGGCGAAGGACGTCGCGCGCCTGGCCGAGGCCTACCGGTTCTCCGAAGCGGCCCATTCCGGCCAGACGCGGCAGTCGGGCGAGCCCTATATCTCGCACCCGCTCGCCGTGGCGGAGATCCTCGCCGACTGGCACCTCGACGGCCAGACGCTCATGGCCGCGCTCCTTCACGACGTGACCGAGGACACGAAGGTCACGAAGGACGAAATCTCCGACACCTTCGGCAAGCCCGTCGCCGAGCTCGTGGACGGCGTCTCGAAGCTCGACAAGAT
>JAFAGU010000120.1 GCA_019237595.1 Betaproteobacteria bacterium
GGCGAGCGCGTCGAGCGTACGAGGAGCGGCGAACCCGGGAGTCTCGAGGCTTTCCTTTCCGCGCAGGGCGGAAAGCCGCCGGAGCCGCTCGCGGCTTTGCGAATCGCGCCGGCTCCAGCGCTTTGGCGGTGGGTATTCGTGCATGCGCAAGCCGGCCTCGATGATCGGGCGGTAGCCGGTGCAGCGACAAAGGTTGCCCGCGATCGCGTCGAGCACGGCCGGCTTGTCGACTTTGGGCGCCGAGAGATAGAGCCCGAAGAGCGACATCACGAAGCCCGGCGTGCAGAACCCGCATTGCGAAGCGTCGCAATCGAGCATGGCCTGCTGCACCGGATGAAGTTTCCCGTCGTTGCCGGCGAGACCTTCCACCGTCACGACTTCCTTGCCGTCGAGCGTGGGGAGAAAGCGGATGCAGGAATTGACCGAGCGCCACGCGATCGCCTTGGCGCGTGGTTCGCCGACCACGACGGTGCATGCACCGCAGTCGCCTTCGGCGCAGCCCTCCTTGGTGCCGACGCGCCCGGACTGGCGAAGCCAGGCGAGCAAAGTCGTGGTGGGCGCGCAGTCGCTGATCGCGACTTCGGCGCCATCCACGATGAAACGGATCGTCCCCTTGGAGCGCTGTCCCATCCCTGTTTTCTTCCCCAAGCGTCGCAAATTGCGTGCCAGTGGTGCGGAACTTGCTTCGTGTGGCCCACCAACAACTAAACAGTCGCCCCATGGCGGTGCCGCTCATAGAGGCACGCAACATCTTGAAGCGTTTCGGCGACCTCGTCGCAAATGAGGTCGAAAGCTTCGACGTCCGCACCGGAGAGGTGCATGCGCTCCTGGGCGAGAACGGCGCCGGCAAGACCACCCTTTCCAAGATCCTCTACGGCTTCTACCGGCCGGATGCCGGCGAGATCCGCGTGGCGGGGACGAATGTCAGCTTCGCGTCGCCTGCCGACGCGCGCGCAGCGGGCATCGGCATGGTGTTCCAGGAGTTCAGCCTCGTTCCGGCGCTGTCCGTGCTCGACAACGTTGCGCTCTTCATGCCGGACTTGCCGCGCGTGCCGGACCGCAGGGCGTTGCGAGTCCGCATCGCGACCGCCGCCAAGGCGCTCGGCCTGGAGCTTCCGCTGGATGCGCCCGTCGCCGCGCTCCCGGTGGCCGCCCAGCAGAAGGTGGAGATCCTGAAACAGGTGCTCGCAGGCATGCGCGTCATCCTGCTCGACGAGCCGACGAAGGTGCTTGCGCCGCAGGAGTGCTCAGGCCTCTTCGCCACCGTGGCGAGCCTGCGTGCCGCGGGTTACGGCATCGTCCTCATCACGCACAAGCTGCACGAGGCGCTCGCCGCGGCGGATCGGATCAGCGTCATGCGAAAAGGGCGGATGACGGCGACGCTCGCGGCACGCGCCGCGACGCGCGAGGCGTTGCTCGCCGTCATGTTCGAAGGCAGCCCGCCGCAGTCGGCCGCCGCCCCGGCTGCCCAGGCGATCGGCGCGCCCCTCTTGCAGCTCGACCGGGTCTCGACCTCGGGCGGAGCGCACGCTACTCCCCTGCAGGGCATCGACCTCGGGCTGCGCGAGGGCGAAATCCTCGGCGTTGCCGGCATCGCGGGCAGCGGACAGCGCGAGCTCGGGGCGCTGGTCGCCGGCCATGAGCGGCCTCGGCGCGGACGCAAGCTCTTTCGCGGCGGGGACGCGAGCCGCTGGACGGCCGGCCGCATGCGCCGCGCCGGCGTCGGCTTCGTCCCGGAAAATCCTCTGGAAGCGGCGTGCGTCGGCGAGCTCAGCGTGGCCGAGAATTTCGCGCTCGGCGAGCGGCGCTATGCGAGCGGCCTGGGCTTCAACTGGACGCGCGTGCACGACGATGCGGAGGCGGCGTTCGCGCGGCTCGGCGTCGCGCGGCCTTCGCTGAATGCGCCGGTGCGCACGCTCTCCGGCGGAAACGTGCAGCGCGTCGTCATGGCGCGCGAGCTCGGCAGGGCGCCGCGGCTCGTCGTCGCCATCTACCCGACGCGCGGCCTCGACGCACGCAGCGCCCAGGCCGTTCGCGACGCGCTCCGGGCGCGCGCATCGGAAGGCGCGGCGGTGCTCCTCATGTCCGAGGAGCTCGAGGAGCTCTTCGAGTTGGCGGACCGCGTCGTCGTCCTGCGCAGCGGGATGCTCGCCGGCGAGTTCTCGCGAGGCTCGTACTCCATCGAGGCGGTCGGTGCCGCCATGGTTCAAAGCGATGCGCGCACCGCGCTGGCTTGACCTCCCGCCCGCGGGCGCGGCGGTGCTTGCGCTCGCGCTCTTCGGCGCCATTCTCGCCGCCGCCGGCAAGCACCCGCTCCAGGCCTACTACGACACGGCCACCTACGTCCTCGCGAGCCGCCAGGGCTTCACCGAGCTCTTCGTGCGCATGGGGCCGCTCGTGATGACGGCGCTCGCGGTCGCCATTCCCGCGCGGGTCGGGCTCTTCAACGTCGGCGGGGAAGGGCAGCTCTACATGGGCGCGCTCTTCGCCACCGGCGCCGCGCTTTATGCGCCGCTCAACGGCCCGCTGCTCCTCGCGGCGACGATCTTGGCCGGATTCGCCGGCGGGGCGCTCTGGGCGCTCGTCCCGGCGCTCATGCGCATCGCGGGCGTCGCCAACGAAGCAATCACCACGCTGCTCCTCAACTATGTCGCGCCTCTCGCGGTCGCCTACCAGATCTTCGGGCCTTGGCGAAGCCCGGAAAGCTCGTCGTACCCGCAATCGCACCGGATCGCGGAAGCGGCGCGGCTGCCATCGCTGCCGACCACTCGCGTGCACGCCGGGCTCGCGATTGCCGCGGCCTGCCTCGCGCTCTGCGTGTACGTGTTCAATCGCACGAGATGGGGGCTCGAGATGCGGGCGATCGGCGCGAACCGCCTCGCAGCCGCGCATCTCGGCCTGCCGGTGCGCACGTACCTCGTGGTCGCGATGGCGCTCGGAGGCGGTGCCGCGGGCCTCGCCGGCATGGCGGAAGTGAGCGCGATCCAGGGCCGGCTGGTAAGCGAAGTCTCGCCGGGCTACGGGTACATGGGCTTCCTCGTCGCGTGGCTCGCCGCCGGAAACGTCTCGCGCATCGTTTCGATGGCGCTTCTCTTTGCCGTCATCAGCGCCGTGGGCGACGTGCTGCAGATCACGCAGCGCGTGCCCTACGCCGTCGTGAACATCCTGATGGCGGCGATCCTCTTCAGCGTGCTCTGCGTCGGCCCCGGCGCCCGCCGGCGATGACCTGGACGCTCGTCGCGGCGACGCTCGCTGCTTCGGTCGCGGCCGGGACTTCGCTCCTCTATGCGGCGCTGGGTGAGACGCTCGGCGAGCGCGCGGGCATCATCAATCTTGGCGTCGAGGGCGTGATGCTCGTCGGCGCGGCGTGCGCCTGTGCCGTCGCGTCGTCGACCGGCAGCCCGTACCTCGGCATGCTGGCCGGTGCGGTCGCGGGCGTCGTGGCGAGCGCGCCCTTCGCCTACGCCGTGGTGGATCGCGCGGCGAACCAGCTCGCCTCCGGCTTGAGCCTCCTCTTCCTCGGGTTCGGCGCCAGCGCCCTGATCGGGAATCCCTTCGTCGGCGCGCTGATCCCGCCGCTCCCGTCCGTCTCGCTGCGCATGCCGCTCGGCGAAGGGGCGGCGGCCGTGCGCGTTGATTTTCTCGTCGCTGCGGCGCTGCCGCTTGCGGGGCTCGTCGCGTGGCTGCTCATGGGCACGCGATGGGGTCTGCGCCTTCGAGCGGTGGGCGAGAACCCGGTCGCCGCCTTTGCCGCCGGCTGCAACCGCCGCCGGCTCCAGTACGAGGCGTTGGCGATCGCCGGCATGCTTTCCGGTCTCGCGGGCGCGCATGTCGCGCTCGGCGTCGCTTATACCTGGGCGGAGTTCATGACCGGCGGCCGCGGCTTCATCGCCATCGCGCTCGTGATGTTCGCGCGCTGGAACGCTTGGTGGGCGGTAGCGGGGGCGCTCCTCTTCGGTGCTGCCGAGGCCGCGCAACTCCAGCTCCAGGCGGGCGGCGTCGACGTCTCGCCTTTCCTCATGAACATGGCGCCCTACCTGCTGACGCTGGCGCTGCTTCCGTTTACCGGCAAGGCCGGGCGCCTCGCCGCGCCGGCGGCGCTCGGCCGGCCTTATCGCGGAGTCGAATGACCAAAAGGGAGAACACCCGATGAAAAAGCTCTTGCTCGTGATCCTTGCTTTGCTTGCGGGAAGCGTGTTTGCGCAGGACAAGCCTCTCACCGTGGGCGTCATCTACATCGGCACGGCGAACGACTACGGCTATAACCGGGCGATGAAGGACGGCGTGGAAGCGATGAAGAAGGCGCTGCCTGCCGTGAGCGTCCTCGAGGCGGAGAACGTGCCCGAGACGGCGGAGTCCGAGCGCATCATGTCGGCGATGATCAGCAAGGGCGCGAAGCTCATCATGGCGACGAGCTTCGGCCACCAGGAATTCGCCAACTCGCTCGCGCGCTCGAACCCGGGGGTGACCTTCGTCCATGCCGGCGGCTGGATGATCCGCGACAACTTCGGCACGTTCTTCGGCGCGACGCAAACCGCCTGGTACGCGCTCGGCGTGGCGGCGGGGCACATGTCGAAGGCCGGCAAGGCGGGCTTCGTGGCCGGCGTGCCGATCGGCTACGTCGTCGGCAACATCAACGCCTTCCAGCTCGGGGCGCGCTCGGTCAACCCGAAGTTCGTGACGCGCGTCGTCGTGACGGGAGGCTGGTCGGACAAGGTGAAGGAGGCGGCGGCCGCGAACGCGCTCATCGACCAGGGCGCGGACGTCCTCACCATGCACGTCGATTCTCCGGCCACGGTGATCCAGATCGCGGAGAACCGCGGCATCTATTCGATCGGCTTCCAGTCGGTCGAGGCACGCGCGCTCGCGCCCAAGGGCTGGATCACGGGCCTCGGATTCAACTGGGCGCCCTACATGACGCGCACGGCGCAGGAGGTGATGGCCGGCACGTTCAAGGGCAAGATGGTGCGCGAGGGGCTGAAGGAGCAGATGCTCGTCCTCGCGCCCTTCGGCGACGCGGTGCCGCAGCCGGTGCGCGATGCGGTGAACGCGACCGCGGCGAAGATCGCCGACGGGTTCACGCCGTTCAAGGGCCCGATCAAGGACAACACCGGCGCCTACGCCCTGCGCGAGGGCGAAGCGATGACCAACGCCGACATGGGCAAGTTCGACTGGTACGCCGAGGGAATCGTCGGCCGCGTCAGGTAGCGGGCGAGAGGAGCTCGACGAGCGCGCAGGCGACGACCTCGGTCGCCTTGCGCAGGTCCTCGAGGCGCAGCCGCTCGTCGGCGCGATGGCCGTTCGCTTCGAGGAGCGTGCGCGGGCCGGCGCCGTAGAGAACGACCGGGATGCCGGCCTCGCCGTAGTGGCGAGCGTCGGTGTAGATCGGCACGCCATGGGTCTCGATCGCTTCGCCGAGGACTTCGCGGGCATGGCGTTGTAGCGCGCCGACGAGCCGTTCCTGCCCTGGAAGCGGCGCCAGCGGTTTCGCCAGAAGGATGCGCCGGATCCTGCACTCGATGCCGGAATGCTTTGCCGCCGAAGACGAGATGCGGGCGACGAGCTCTCGCTCGGCCGCCGCGGGATCCTCCTCGGGCACGATGCGCCGATCGATGCGGAAGGCGACGCGGTCGGGGACCACGTTCGTGTTGATGCCGCCGGAGATGAGGCCCACCACCAGGGTCGGGCTTTCGATGCCGGGCACCTTCGAGCGCGTGGCGGCGAGCGTCTTTCGCCATGCGTAGAGGTCCGCGAGGATGGCCGTCGATGCTTCCAGCGCATCCACGCCGGTGTCGGGCCGCGCCGCGTGCGCCGATCGTCCGGTCACCTCGACCTCCAGGTGCAGGCAGCCGTTGTGCGCCGTCGTGATGCCGTAGGAGAAGCCCGCGCAGATCGCGTAGTCGGGCTTCGACTGCCCGGTATCGAGCAGACGCTTCGGTCCGATTTCGCCGCCCGCTTCCTCGTCGTAGGTGAAGTGCAATTCCACCGTGCCGGCGAGGCGCAGCGCGGAAGCGCTTGCCGCTTCCTTGAGCGCGAGGAGGGCGAAGGCGTACGTGGCGAAATCCGATTTCGAGACCGCCACGCCGCGCCCGTACATCACGCCGTCGCGGATGACCGCGCCGTAGGGATCCACGCTCCAGCCCAGGCCCGGCGGCACGACATCGCCGTGGGCGTTGAGGGCGATGACCGGTCCGGCGCCGAAGCGCTCGCGCACGACGAGGTTCGTCGCGCTCGTCATGCCGACCGAGCGTGCCGCCTCCGCCGGGACCGGATCGCGCTCGACGGCGAAGCCGAGCTCGCCGAGAAGCCGGGCGGCCCGCTCGGCATGCGGCGCACAGTCGCCCGGCGGATTGTCGGAAGGCGCTTGCACGAGCGCGGCGAGGAAGCGGACCTGGCTCGCGTGCCGGTCGGCGACGGTGCGCCGGACCGCTTCGATGGCCTTGCCTTGCGCGCTCATGTCGTGCCGGGCGAAAAATGCTCGATGAAACGCAGGAGGATACGCGCTCCGGTGCCCGCGTCGGCTTCCGTGATCGATTCCGCCGGCGAGTGGCTCACGCCGCCCTTGCAGCGCACGAACAGCATCCCGACGTCCGCGATCGCCCGCATGGCGATGCCGTCGTGTCCCGCGCCCGAAGCGAGGCGGCGCACTGGAAGGCCTTCGGCCGCCACGGCCCGGCCGATCTGGTTGACGACCCAGGCCGCGCAGGGCGTCGCGCCGTGGTCCTGCAGCCGTTCGACGTGCAGGTCGACCCGCCGGCGCTTCGCGACCGAGCCGATTTCCTCCACCAGCGCGGCGCAGGCGTTCTCGCGCTTGGAGTCGATCGGACTGCGAAGGTCGACGGTGAACTCCGCCTCGCCCGGGATCACGTTGATGGCGCCGGGCTGCACCTTGATGCGCCCGATGGTCGCCACGAGGTCGGCATCGCTCTTCGCGATGCGCTCCACGGCGATTGCACTCTCCGCGGCCGCGGCAAAGGCGTCCCGCCGCAGGGCCATGGGAACCGTGCCCGCGTGCCCTGCTTCGCCGCGAAGCCGCACGGAAAGCCGCGTAAAGCCGTTGATCGCCGTCACGACGCCGACCGGCAGGTTCTCCGCCTCGAGGACCGGGCCCTGCTCGATATGCAGCTCCACATACGCAAGGACCTCCTCCCGCCGGCGAGCCGCCTGCGCGAGCGCCTCGGGGTCGAGCCCGAAGGCCTTCATCGCCTCGCGCATCGTCGTCCCGGTGTCGTCGCGGAGCTCGAGGGCCGCGCGGTCGAACGTACCGGCGACGGCGCGGCTGCCGAGGAGCGTGGCGCCGAAGCGCACGCCTTCCTCGTCCGCGAATCCGAGCACCTCGACCGCGTGCTCGAGGCGCCGGCCGGAGGCCCGCAACGCGGCGACGCATTCGATCGCGGTCACGACGCCGAGCATGCCGTCGAAAATCCCGGCGTCGCGAACCGTGTCCAGGTGCGATCCCAGCATGAGGCAGCGAGCGCCGGGCGACGCCGCCTCGTAGCGGCCGACCACGTTCCCGGCAGCGTCCATTCGGGCCGACATGCCGGCCTCGCGCATCCAGGCGAGCGCGAGCTGGCTCGCCTGGCGATGCGCCTTCGAGAGATACATGCGCGTGAGGCCGCCGGCGAGCTCGGTGCAATGCGCGAGCGCGTCGCAGCGCTCCAGGATGCGGGCCGCGTCGATCACGCCGGGGCGTGACGGGTCATTTCTCTTCCAGGAGGAGGCTGACGTGCGCCGCGACGACGCGCCAGCCCTGCGGCAGGCGAGCCCAGGTCTGCATCTGCCTGCCGATCCGCTGCGAGGCGAAGCGCCGATACTCGCAGCTCGCGACCGCGAAGTCGCGGCCGAACGTGGTGATCTTGAGCCGCAGGATCTCGCGCCGCAGGTCGATCGCCGGGCGGTTGACGCGGAAATTGCGGATCTCCTCCGT
>JAFAGU010000298.1 GCA_019237595.1 Betaproteobacteria bacterium
AACGGCTATTTTATCTTGTACGGGTCTTCGAACCCGAGCCGGCGAAGCTTGCGCACTTCGGCGCGCTCCATGCGCGCCGCTTCGCGCGCACGCGCGTGATCGTAACCTTTGAGGTGCAGGAGGCCATGCACGACGAGGTGAGCGTAGTGCGCGGCGAGCGTCTTGTCTTGCGTGCGCGCTTCGCGCACGACGACGGGGTGGCAAAGGACGACGTCGCCGCGCCCGCGCCCGTAAGGAAAAGACAGCACGTTGGTCGCCACGCGCTTGCCGCGATAGAGGCGGTTGAGCCGGCGGCCTTCGCTCGCGCCGACGATCCGAAGCGTCACGCCGGAAGCCCCGCCGGCCCAGCGGCGAAACGAATTCGGCGCCGGGACGCCGCGGCGCGGGAGCGCATACTGCACGACCACTTCAGTCCTGCGACGGCTGCTTGTCGTAGGCATCGATGATGCGCGCGACGAGCGGATGGCGCACGACGTCCTGCGCGCCGAATTGAGTGAATGCAATGCCGCGCACGCCCGCGAGGATGCGGCGCGCCTCCACGAGGCCGCTCTTCTGGCCGCGCTGGAGGTCGATCTGGGTCACGTCGCCGTTGACCACCGCTTTCGCGCCGAAGCCGATCCGCGTGAGGAACATCTTCATCTGCTCGGGCGTGGTGTTCTGCGCCTCGTCGAGGATGATGAAGGCGTGGTTGAGGGTGCGCCCGCGCATGTACGCGAGCGGCGCCAGCTCGATCGTGCCGCGCTCGAGGAGCTTTCCCGTCTTCTCGAAGCCCATGAGGTCGAACAGCGCGTCGTAGAGCGGCCGCAGGTAGGGATCGACTTTCTGCGCGAGGTCGCCGGGCAGGAAGCCCAGGCGCTCCCCCGCTTCCACGGCGGGCCGCACCAGCACGATGCGCTTCACTTTGTCGCGCTCGAGCGCGTCGACGGCGCACGCGACCGCGAGATACGTCTTTCCCGTTCCGGCAGGTCCGATGCCGAAGGTGCAGTCGTGCGCGAGGATGTTCTCGATGTATTCGACCTGGCGCGGCGTGCGGCCGTGCAGATCGCTCCTGCGGGTGAGGAGCTGCGGGCCGTCGCCTTTGGCGGGGAGCTGCTTCTTCGAGAATTCCACCAGCCCGAGCTGCACGTCGTCGAGCGTCAAGTTGCCGGAGGCGCGGTCGTAGAAGTGCTCGAGCGCCTGCGCGGCGCGCTGCGCGTGCTCGCCGCGCACGGTGAAGCGACCGCCGCGCCGCGCGATCGACACGTCGAGCGCGCCCTCGATCTCCCGAAGGTTGGCATCCAGCGCTCCGCACAAGCGCGCGAGCCGCTGGTTGTCTTCCGGCTCGAGCCGGACCTCGACCGCGCTACCCCGCGGCGCTCGCTTCGCCATCCGCCAGCTCGCCTCGCAGCGAGTGCGCCAACGCTTCGGTAATCCGCACGCGCGCCATCCGGCCCGCCGAGCCGGCCGGGGCCGGGAAATTCACCGTGCGATTGTTCGCCGTCTTTCCGCACAGCTCGCTCGCGTTCCTGCGCGATGGGCCTTCGACGAGCACGGGCTCAGTCGTGCCGACCATGGACTCGCTGATCGCGCGCGCGTGGGCGTCGATCGCGCCTTGGAGTCGCTGCAGGCGCTCGATCTTCGCCTCGTGCGGAAGCTCGTCGGCGAGCTCGGCGGCCGGCGTGCCCGGGCGGCGGCTGTACACGAAGACATAAGAAGCGTCGAAGCCGAGCTCCTCTGCGAGCCGCAGGGAGGCGAGGAAGTCGGCTTCCGTTTCGCCCGGGAAACCGACGATGAAATCCGTGGAGAGCGAAAGGCCTGCGCGCGCCTTCTTCAGTCGGCGGGCGATCGAGCGATATTCGAGCGCGGAGTAGCCGCGCTTCATCGCGGCGAGGATCCGGTCCGATCCCGATTGCACGGGAAGGTGGACGTGCGGCGCGAGCTTCTCGAGGTTCCCGTGCGCGTCGATCAGGCGTTGCGTGAACTCGCGCGGGTGCGAAGTCGTATAGCGGATGCGCTGCAAGCCCGGCAGCTCGTGCAGGCATGCGAGAAGCGCCGCGAAATCGGCCGGCGCGCCGGAGATTTCGCCGCGCCAGGCGTTCACATTCTGGCCGAGCAGTGTCACTTCGCGAACGCCCTGATCGCAAAGCGCCGCCACTTCGGCGACCACGTCCGCGAAGGGTCGCGAGACTTCCTCGCCCCGCGTGTAAGGCACCACGCAGTAAGAGCAATACTTGCTGCAGCCTTCCATGATCGAGACGAAT
>JAFAGU010000389.1 GCA_019237595.1 Betaproteobacteria bacterium
CTGCCCGTCGACAGCGAGCACAACGCCGTCTTCCAGTGCCTGCAGGACGTCAAGAGCGTGCGCCGCATCCTCCTCACGGCCTCGGGCGGGCCGTTCCGCGCCCTGCCATTGGAGGCGCTCGCCATGGTCACGCCGGAGCAGGCGTGCGCGCATCCGAATTGGGTCATGGGGCGCAAGATCTCGGTGGATTCCGCGACCATGATGAACAAGGGGCTGGAGGTGATCGAGGCAAGGTGGCTCTTCGACATGCCGGCGGAGCGCATCGAGGTGCTGATCCACCCGCAGAGCATCGTGCACTCGCTCGTGGAATATAGCGACGGCTCGGTCATCGCCCAGCTCTCGAACCCCGACATGCGCGTCCCGATCGCCCACGCGCTAGCCCACCCTGATCGCGTGGACTCCGGCGCCCGGCGGCTCGACCTCCCGACCATGAGGACGCTCAGCTTCGAGAAGCCGGACGAGAAGCGTTTCCCGTGCCTCGGCCTCGCGTATGCGGCGCTCGCCTCGGGCGGGGCCGCCCCGGCCGTGCTGAACGCCGCGAACGAAGTGGCGGTGCAGGCGTTCCTCGAAGGCAGGCTCGCGTTCAACCGCATCGCGGAAGTGATTTCGGCTGCGCTCTCTGTCGCGCGGAGCCGAACGGCGGAGAGCCTGGATGCGGTGCTCGCCGCCGACGAGGAGGGACGCAGGCTCGCGGCCGCTCGTCTCGAGGCGGTCGCCGCATGATCGTCCTGCAGAAGTTCCTGTGGTTCATAGTCGCGCTTGGCGTCCTGATCGTCGTGCACGAATACGGCCACTATCTCGCGGCGCGGCTCTGCCGGGTCAAGGTGCTGCGCTTCTCGGTCGGCTTCGGGCGGCCGGTCTTTTCGCGCAGGCTCGGCCCCGACGGAACGGAATGGGCGATCGCCGCCGTCCCGCTCGGCGGCTACGTGAAGATGCTGGACGAGCGCGAGGGCCCGGTGGAAGCGGCCGAGGTGCATCGCGCGTTCAACCGGCAGAACGTCTGGAAACGGTTCTTCATCGTCGCTGCGGGGCCGGCGTTCAATTTTCTCTTCGCCGTGCTTGCGTACAGCGCGCTCTTCATGCACGGGTTGCCCGAGGCACGCCCGGTGCTCGCGGAGCCTTCCTCGGGCACGGCAGCCCAGGCCGCCGGGCTGCACGGGGGCGAGCTCGTGCGTCGAATCGACGGCGAGGCGATCGCCACGTGGTCCGACGTGCGCTGGCGCATCGTCCAGGCGGCGATCGAGCGCCGGTCGGTCGAGCTCGAGACTTCCGACGACCAGGAACGGCTCTCGACGCATCGCCTCGATCTCGCCGCCCTCGGCGAGGACGCCGACAAGGATGTCGTCGCGCTCGCGGGCCTCGCCCTGCAGCCGCCCACCTTCGAGCCGGTGATCGGCGACGTGCTCGCGCAGAGCGCGGCCGAGCGCGCCGGCATCAAGGTGGGCGATCGCGTGCTGCGCGTGAGCGGCACGCCGGTGCCGGCGTGGCGCGATTTCGTGCGCCTGGTGCAGGCGAGTCCGGGCAAGGCGCTCGCGGTCACGATCGAGCGCGGCGAGCTCACGCTGGTGCTCGAGCTCACGCCCGATACGGTCCAGCAGAATGGCAAGACCATCGGCCGCGCCGGAGTGAGCCCGAAAGGCTCGGGAAAATACTTCGCCGATGTGAGCTATGGCCCGTTGAAGAGCCTCGCCAAGGGCGTATCGCAGACCTGGGAGCTCTCCGCGTTCACGTTGCGCACGCTCGGCAAGATGGCCGTCGGGCAGGTTTCGTGGAAGCACATTTCCGGGCCGATCACGATCGCGGACGTCGCCGGGCAATCCGCGCTCCTGGGATGGATCGCGTTCGTGCAGTTCCTCGCCGTGGTCAGCATCGGCCTCGGCGTGCTCAACCTGCTGCCGATCCCGCTGCTCGACGGCGGACACCTGATGTATTATGCGATCGAGGTCGTCAAGGGCAGGCCGGTTTCCGAGCGTGCAATGGAGCTCGGGCAGCGCGTGGGGCTCGCGCTGCTGCTTGTCATGATGGCTTTTGCTTTCTACAACGACATCAACCGAATAATCAGCGGCTGAAATGATTCGTAGGGGGGGGATCGTCGCGGCGCTCGCCGCGTGCGTGCTTGCGGCCGCGTCCGCGTGGGCGCAGTCCTTCGCTCCCTTTACGGTGCGCGACATCCGGGTCGAGGGGCTCCAGCGCACCGAGCCGGGAACCGTCTTCTCCTACCTGCCGGTCAAGGTCGGGGAGACCATGAACGAGGAAAAGGCGCAGGCCGCGCTGCGCGCGCTCTTCGCGACCGGCTTCTTCCAGGACGTGCGCCTCGAGGTCGATCGCGACGTCCTCGTCGTGATCGTCCAGGAGCGGCCGGCGATCGCGCAGATCGACTTCACCGGCCTGCGGGAGTTCGAGCCCGACCAGCTGAGGAAGGCGCTGCGCGAGCTCGGCCTCGCCGACGGGCGCATTTTCGATCGCTCGCTCCTCGACACGGCCGAGCAGGAGATCAAGCGCCAGTACCTTTCGCGGGGCCTCTATGCGGCGGAGGTGCAGACCACCGTCACGCCCCTCGAGCGCAACCGCGTCGGCATCAGCATCGCCGTCACGGAAGGGGAGACCGCGAAGATCCGCGGCATCAACATCGTGGGCGCGCGCGCCTTCACCGAGAAGGAGCTCCTGCGCGAGTTCACGCTGCGCACGCCCGGCATCCTCACCTGGTACACCAAGCACGACCGCTACTCGCGCGAGAAGCTCAGCACCGACCTGGAGGCGCTGCGCTCGTTCTACCAGGACCGGGGATACCTCGACTTCTCGATCGACTCGACGCAGGTGTCCATCACGCCGGACCGGCAGGACATCTACATCACCGTCAACATCAGCGAAGGCGAGAAGTACACGGTGTCCGGCGTGGAGCTGAGCGGCCAGATGCTCGTGCCGCGCGAGGAGCTCGAGAAGCTGATCCAGCTCAAGCCCGGCGACGTGTTCTCCCGCCGCAAGCTCGCCGCGAGCACGAAGGCGATCACCGACCGGCTCGGCAACGAGGGCTACGCCTTCGCTAACGCCAACGCGGTCCCCGAGACCGACAAGGAGAACCACACGGTCTCGTTCAACATCGTCGTGGACCCCGGCCGCCGCGTCTACGTGCGCAGGATCAACGTGCTCGGCAACAGCAAGACGCGCGACGAGGTGGTCCGGCGCGAGATGCGCCAGCTCGAGGGCGCGTACTACGACGCCTCGAAGATCCAGCTCTCCAAGCGGCGGATCGACCGCACGCAGTACTTCAACGACGTGACGGTTGACACGCAGCCGGTGGAAGGCAGCGCGGACCAGGTGGACGTCAACTACACGGTGAAGGAGAAACCGACCGGCGCCTTCGCTATCGGCGCCGGCATCTCGAGCGTGGAGAAGCTCGTCCTCACCACGTCGATCTCGCAGAGCAACGCGTTCGGTACGGGGAAGTTCGTCTCCGCGGCGATCAGCTCGGGCTCGATCAACAAGGTGTACTCGCTTTCCTATCTCGATCCGTACTTCACCGTCGACGGGGTGAGCCAGGGCTTCGACGTCTATCGGCGAAAGACGGACGCCACCTCGCTTGCCGTCGGTCCCTACGCCACGGACTCGTACGGCGGCGGGGTGAAGTTCGGCTATCCCATCAGCGAGACGGTCGGCGTGAACGTCGGCTTGAACGTCGAGTCGGTGAGCCTCAACGTCTTTGACACGAGCCCGCTCCAGTACATCAACTTCGTCAACCAGTTCGGCAGCCACTATTCGTACGGCTCGCTGAACGGAGGCTGGACCCGCGACACGCGCGATAGCTTCCTTCGCCCGACGTCCGGATCCCTGTCGAGGATCGGGGCAGAATTCGCGCAGGGCGACCTGCAGTACTACCGGCTCGGGTACCAGCAGCAGAACCTCTGGCCGCTCACACGCGAGTACGCGTTCTCGGTGCGCGGTGATTTCGGTTACGCGGGCGGGCTCGGCGGGCGGCCACTGCCGTTCTTCAAGAACTACTACGCCGGCGGCCCCGACTCGGTCCGGGGCTACACGGCATTTTCGCTGGGACCCAGGGACCAGAACGGCAACGCGATCGGCGGCAACAAGAAGGTCACGGGATCGGCGGAATTCCTCATGCCCTTCCCGGGAGCCGAGAAGGAGCCGTCCCTGCGGCTTGCCGCGTTCCTCGACGCCGGCCAGGTGTACGGTTCGGGCGACCGTGTCTTCTCGGACCTGCGGTATTCGACGGGCCTCGGCCTGAGCTGGACCTCGCCCTTCGGCCCGCTGCGGCTGTCGTTCGCCTTCCCGCTCAACCGCAAGGAAGGGGATAACGTGCAGAGGTTACAATTCACGTTCGGCACCGTGTTCTGAGGTCCGCGTTTTGAGATGATGCCCGCATGACCCTTCGCTTGCGCCTCACCGCCGCGCTTCTCGCCGGCGCGACGATCGCCGCCGCCACCCCCGTCCTCGCCCAGAACGGAAACGGCGCTGGGGCGCTCAAGATCGGGTTCGTCAATACGGAGCGAATCCTTCGCGATGCGAAGCCGGCACAGGCGGCGCAGCGCAAGATCGAGGCGGAATTCAAGAAGCGCGACGACGAGCTCGCGCGCATGGCGGACCAGCTGAAGCGCCTGCAGGACGACCTCGACAAGAATTCCGTCACGATGAGCGAGACCCAGCGGCGGAACAAGGAGCGCGAGTTCGGCGACCTGAACCGAGACTTCCAGCGGAAGCAGCGCGAGTTCCGCGAGGATCTCAACCAGCGCCGGAACGAGGAGCTCGCGGGGGTGGTCGACCAGGCAAACCGCGTGATCCGCCAGATCGCCGAGCAGGAGAAGTACGACCTCGTCGTCCAGGACGTCGTCTATTTCAGCCCGCGGATCGACATCACCGACAAGGTGATCAAGGCGCTCGAAGGCGCCAAGCCGCCGACGAAGTGAGCGCGGGCGGCGCTCCGGTCGCGGGGCCGTTCACCCTCGCGCAGATCGTGGAGCGCCTGGGAGGGCGCGTCGTCGGCGATGCCGCGACGCAGATCCGGCAGGTCGGATCCCTCGGGAACGCTTCCGCAGGCCAGCTTGCCTTCCTGTCGGGACTCAAGCACAAGGCCGAGCTCGCGGCCACGCGTGCCTCGGCGGTGATCCTCTCGGAAGAGCACCAGAACCTCACGGGCCTTCCGCGCATCGTCTGCAAGAACCCGTACGCCTATTTCGCCAAGGTATCGCAGCTCTTCAATGCGCTGACGGTCCAGCCCGAGGGAATCGATCGCAAGGCCTTCGTCTCGGCGACGGCAAAGATCGGCGCTCGGGTCTCGATCGGCCCGGGCTGCGTGGTCGGCGACGAGGTGACGATCGGCGAGGGCAGCTGCCTCTATCCGAATGTCACGATCTACCCACGGAGCGTCGTCGGCGCCCGGTGCGTCCTGCACGCCGGCGCCGTGATCGGCGCGGACGGCTTCGGCATCGCGGAGGAGGACGGACGCTGGGTCA
>JAFAGU010000050.1 GCA_019237595.1 Betaproteobacteria bacterium
GGCGAGCCGGCCCGTGAGGTAGGCCGAGACGAGCGCGTCCTTGGAAGGGTAGTGCTTGTAGAGGGTGCGCTTGCTGACGTCGGCCTCGGCTGCGACCGCGTCGACGCCCACGGCGCGGATCCCGTGCTCGTAGAACAGCCGGTCGGCGGCGCCGAGGATGCGTTCGCGCGGTGAAACAGCGCGGTGTACCTTCATGTTGACAAATTATAGGCGGGAAACGAACATAAGTACACCGACCTGTTTACATCCCGGCCCCCATCGCCATGACCCTCGACCGCCGCAGCCTCGTCCCGCTCATCGTCCTGAGCGGCCTCATCATTTCCCTGTGCATGGGGCTGCGCCAGAGCCTCGGCCTCTTCATGAGGCCCATGGGCGCGGAGCTCGGCATCAGCGCCGCGGCGTTCGGCTTCTCGATCGCGCTGCAGAACATCGTCTGGGGATTCGCGCAGCCCTTCGCCGGCGCCATCGCCGATCGCCGCGGGCCGCGCCCGGTGATCGTCGCGACGGCGCTCATCTTCGCCGGCGGCCTGCTCCTTTTCATGACGCCGAACGTCATCCCCGGCGGCTTGGCGCTCGCGGGCTTCATGCTCGGAGTGGGCACCACCGGCTTCAGCACGCTCTATGGAGCGATCAACCGTCGCGCCGATCCGAAGAAGCGGAGCCAGACGGTCGGCCTCGTGGCGGCCTGCGGCTCCCTGGGCACCATGGTGATCGCCCCGCTGGGCGGCGCGCTGATCGACGGTCCGGGCTGGCACACCGCCATCGTGGTGTTCGCCGCGCTCGGCGCCGCGATGGCGGTGCTCGCCTTGCCCATCAATGAGTCACCCGCCCAGGGCGCAGCGGCGCCGAGAAAGCAAAATCTTTCCGCGGCGTTGAAGGAAGCCCTGGGACACCGCGGCTACCTCTTCATGACGCTCGCGTTCTTCGCCTGCGGCTTCCAGCTCGTCTTCCTCACCACGCACCTGCCGGCCTACCTGGCGCTCTGCGGGGTCGCGCCGGGCGTGGGCGCCACCGCGCTCGGCCTGATCGGGCTCTTCAACGCGATCGGCACGTTCATCTTCGGGCAGCTCGGCGCGCGCTACAGCCAGAAGCACCTGCTCGCGCTCATCTACCTGCTGCGCACGGCGTTCATCGCCGCGTTCCTGGTCGTGCCCGTGAGCGCCGAGTCGACGCTCATCTTCGCCTCCGCCATGGGGTTCCTCTGGCTCGGCGTCACGCCGCTCGTGAACGGGATCCTGGCGCGCGTATTCGGGCTCGCGCACTTCAACGCGCTCTTCGGCGTCGTGTTCCTCAGCCACCAGGTCGGCTCGTTCTTCGGCGCGTGGATGGGCGGCCTCGTCTTCGACCGGACGGGGAACTACAACTTCGCGTGGGGCGCCCTCATCGTGATCGGCCTCGCGGCCTTCACGCTGCAGTGGCTGATGGACGAGCGCCCGCCGACGGCGGCGCCGCTCGCTCCTTCGCCGGCCTAGTTCTTTTCCCGGAAAGGACCTTCCGGGAAGCTATTCCTTGAAGGGGGCTCCCAGACTGGCGCATTGCCGCTTCGCATACTCCGCGTAGATCGGGCCGCGGTGGTCCGGGTCGTTGTTCGCCGCGACGATCTTCTCGTTGCGCAGGAAAAAGGTCATCGGCCGGAAGCCCTCGTACGCGCCTTCGCCGTTCTTGTCGTTCACCCACACGCACACCGCCCAGCCGTGCTGCTCCGGGTCGAGCGCGACCTGGCGCTGATAGAACTGCTTCGGCTCCGTGCGAAACTCGACGATGGCGCTCTTCGGGTCGCGCAGCCGCAAGCTCAGGTAGCTGCGGATCTCGTCCTGCCAGTTGGCCGGCTTCGGGCCGTAGTTGTACGCATCCATCTCGTCCTTGGTCACGGGGGTCTCGCAGCCCGACAGGGCGAGCACGGCGAGCAGCCAGAGCGCTTTCTTCATGGAAGCCTCCTTGCGCCCGAGGATACTACGCCGTGCGGTATTTCTGGACGGCGCCCGGCGCGAGCTCGAGGCCGTGGCCGGGCTTGCGCGGCAGCGCGATGAAGCCGTCGCGGCACTGGGGAATTTCCTGGAAGAGGTCCTCCGGCATCCAGTCCATGAGCTCGACGAGGAAGCCGTTCGAGATCGCGCCGCAGACCTGGATCGAGAGCTCGTACACGACGTGCGGCGACACCTGCACCTGGTGCGCGGCGGCGAGGTGCGCGATGCGCAGCGTTTCGCTGTAGCCGTTCGCGCGGCAGACGTCGGGCATCAGGTAGGTCGCGGCCTTGCGCTCGATCAGCTCGCGGAATTCGAACCGGTTGTAGTTGTTCTCGCCGGTCGCGACCGGGATGCGGATGCGCTGCGCGACCTCGCCGCAGGCGGCGAGGTCGTCGGCGAGCACCGGCTCCTCGTACCACACGAGGTCGAGGTCCTCGAGCACGGCTGCCTGGCGGATGTTCGCAGTCACGTCGAGCTTCTGGTTTACGTCCACCATCATGCGCACGCGGGGGCCGAGCGCCTTCTTCACCGACTCCACGCGCCTGCGGTTGGCGAGCGGGTCGGGGTCGTGGATCTTCATCTTGTAGTAGCGGCAGCCTTTGGCGGCGTAGCGCTCGGCCTCCGCGATCAGGTCCTTTTCCGTGTACTTGCCCCAGCCGCCGCTCCCATAGCATGCGACGCGGTCGGTCGCGCCGCCCCAAAGCCGGTAGAGCGGCTGTTTCGCATTCTTGCCCGCGATGTCCCAGAGCCCGATGTCGAGCGCGGAGAGCGCCATGCCCGCGATGCCGACGCGGCGCACGCCGCGATCGCCGCGATACATCTTGTCCCAGAGGCGCTCGACCGCGAGCGGATCCTCGCCGAGGAGGAGCGGCTTGAGGCGCGTCTCGAGATAGGTGAGGACGCTCTCGGCGCCCGCGCCGCCGAAGACGAGGCTGTAGCCCAGGCCCTTGACGCCTTCGTCGGTGGCGATCTCCGCGACGACGAGCTTGTGGTGCGGAAACTCGAGCGCGATCGGCTTCGGGGTGGGAACGGTCAGGACGCAGGCATCGACGGCAGTGATCTTCATGAAGGCAAGCGTAGCATCCTCGTTCGATGAGCGATCTGCGCCCCCAGGCGGTGTTTCTCTGCGCGCATGGCGCCGGCGGCCACAAGGACGACGCCAGCATGCGGCGCCTCGCGGCGGCGCTCGAACCGGCCGGCTTCGACGTGGTCCGCTTCAATTTCCCCTATCGGGAAAAAGGCTCCCGCCGGATTGACGCACCCGACGTCCTTAAGGACGCTTTTCGACTGCAAATCGATTCAACCAGGAAGCTCAAAAGTAAAAGCAAAATCTTCTTCGGTGGGCGATCCATGGGTGGGCGCATCGCGTCGATGCTCGCGGCCGACGGCGCGGCGTGCGACGGGCTGCTGCTCGCCGCATACCCCCTTCATCCCGCGGGAAAGCCGGAGAAGCTTCGCACCGCTCATCTCCCCGCGATTCGTTGTCCGGTCCTCTGCCTGAACGGCACGCGCGACCCGCTTTGCGAGCGCGAGCTCATGGAGGAAGCGCTGAAGAGCGTCCGGGCGCCGTGGACGATGCATTGGCTCGAGGGCGCCGACCACTCGTTCCACGTGCTCAAGTCTTCGGGGCGAACCGATGCGGACCTGGATGCAGAAGTGCGCGCGGCGGCGGCGCGCTGGCTCTCGTCGCTCTAGGGCGCCTTGTCTCGCGGCGCGGCGCGCCTGGCGGCGACCCACAGTGCGCCGCTCACGATCACGCTCAGCCAGGCGACGGTCACGCCGAGCTTCTTGCCGTGCCAGCGGCCCTCGAACCAGCGCTCGAGCTCGTCGAAAAGCACCGAAGCCTTGCCGCCGAAACGCTGCAGCTCCCGCGTGTAGAGCTTGGACGAGAGGATCTGGTCCATCGCGCCCGCTTCCGGCTCGTCGGCCGCGGCGAAGTAGAGCGCCGCCGCGACGACGAGCCCGGTGGCAAGCACGGCAGCAGCG
>JAFAGU010000292.1 GCA_019237595.1 Betaproteobacteria bacterium
CGGCCACGGGCGGCACCTCTTCGTCATCGTCAGCGGATGCGTGCGGCTGAGCTCCGCCACGCGGCAGGGACGCGAGTTCGTCTATGCGCTCCTCGGCCCGGGAAGCTTCTACGGGCTCGGCAACGTCATCAAGGGCATCGATCCACGCGCCAACGCCGAAGCGTCGGGCGCGACCGAGATCGCGGTGATCGACGGGCCCGGGTTCCTCGCCCTCCTCGACCGCGAGCCGCGCCTCTGGCGCCACGTGGCGGTCCTGCTGCACAAGCGCCTCACGCACGCCATGTGGGCGATCCGGGACAACAGCGTCGCACCGCTTGCCGAGCGGCTCGTGCGGCGCCTGCTTGCCCTCGCCGCCGCGGCCGCGCCCGCGCACGGCGCGCCGGTCAGCCTGCGCCTCACGCAAACCGACCTTGGCCGCATGCTCGGCACGAGCCGCTCGCGCATCAACGGCATCCTGAAGCGCCTCGAGCGCGAAAGGCTGGTGGAGGTGAGCTACCGCACCATCAAGCTCTCCGACCTCGCCGGCCTGCACCGGCTCGCCGGCCCCGAGGTCTTCACCTTCTAGGGGGGGCGAAGTGCCCCTAGGAGCGTCGGCACGAGCTCCGTCACCGTGGGATGGATGTGGACCGCGCGCTGGATCGTCGTGTAGGGCTCGCGGGCGTACATCGCGTCGAGGAGCGAATGCACGATTTCGTCGCCGTTCAGGCCGAGGATCGCCGCGCCGAGGAGCTCCTTCGAGTCGGCGTCGACGATGACCTTCATGAAGCCCTGCATCTCGCCCGCCTCGCGGGCGCGCCCGACGCGCGACATGGGCATCTTCGCGGCGAGGAGCCGCCGTCCGCTCTTCTTCGCCTCCGCCTCGTTCATCCCGACGCGGCCGAGCGGCGGGTCGATGAAGAGCGCATACGCCTGGATGCGGTCGGAAATCCGCCGCCGGTCGCCATCGAAGAGATTGGCGGCGACGATCTCGTAGTCGTTGTACGAGGTGTGCGTGAAGGCGCCGCGCCCGTTGCAGTCGCCGAGCGCCCAGACGCCCTCCTCCGTGGTGCGGCATTCGTCGTCCACGACGATGTAGCCGCGCTCGTCGGTCTTGATTCCCGTGCTCTGCAGGTTGAGATCGTCCGTGTTCGGCCTACGGCCGACCGCGATGAGGACATGCGTGCCCTCGGCCAGCGGCGCGCCGGCCTTGCATTGCATCTCGATGGCGACGCGTTCACCTTTGCGCGCGAGCGCCATGCACTCCGCGCCGGTGCGGATGACCACCCCTTCCCGCTCAAGAATTTCCCGGATTCCGGCCGCCACGTCGTCGTCCTCGCGCGGCAGCAGCTTCGGCGCGCGCTCGACCACGGTGACCTGCGAGCCGAAGCGCCGGTACATGTGGGCGAATTCGAGTCCGATGTAGCTGCCGCCAATCACAAGCAGATGCTCCGGCACGAAATCGAGATCGAGGATCGTCGAGCTCGTGAGCACCGGCACGTCCCGGATGCCTGGAAGCTCGGGAACGAGCGGGCGTCCGCCCACGTTGAGGAAGATCTTTCCGGCTTCCAGCGCGCGGTTGCCGACCTGCAGCGTCCCGGGTGAGACAAAGCGCGCGTGGCCGCGGACGAGGGTCACGTTCTTCATGCCCGCGAGCCACTTTTCCACGCCCTGGGACGAATGCCTGACGACCTCGTCCTTGCGCCGCTTGACCGCAGCCATGTCGACCCGGAGTGCATCGACTGAGAACCCGTAGTCCGCACCTCGGCGCGCCGACTGGACGGCCCGCGCGCTGGCGACGAGCGTCTTCGTCGGGATGCAGCCCACGTTGACGCAGGTTCCCCCGAGGAGCTTGCGCTCGATCACCGCCGTCTTGAGGCCCTCCTTGTCGAGCCTCGAGCACAGCGCCGGCGCCGCCTGGCCCGTGCCTACCACGATCGCATCGAAGCGCTCCATCGTCTCCCTTCGCTATCCCGCACCCGCCGGCCCTTGGTCGTGAGGCGCAGCGCCACCTTACGCCGGTCGTGCGGAATCGTCTCGCGCCGGCCGAGCTAGGCGGCCTGAGCCAGGCGCACGGGAATGCGCCGCGGCCCGAAAGGCTTGCCGAACGCCTGGAAGCGGCCGGCGAGCTGGGCGCCGCAATGCCTGCAGGCGCCGGCGTCGGTCAGGTCGTAGGCATCGATGCGGTACCAGTCGCGCGCGATCACGCGCTTCTCGCACGACGGACAGTACGTGGAGCCACCGCCCGTGTCGTGCACGTTGCCCGTATACACGTAGTTCAGCCCGGCAAGCTGTGCTATCTCTCGCGCGCGCGTAAGCGTGGATGCGGGCGTCGGGTCGACGTCGTTCATCTTCCAATCGGGATGGAACGCTGTGAAGTGCAGCGGCACGTCGGGCCCCAGGTTCTGGCGGATCCACCTGCTCATCGCCCGGAGCTCCTCGTCGGAATCGTTCTTCCCGGGGATGAGGAGCGTCGTGATCTCGGTCCAGACGCCCGTCTCCTTGACGAGATACACGAGAGTGTCGAGCACGGGTTGCAGGCGGCCGCCGCAGATCTTCCAGTAGAAGTCGTCCGTGAACGCCTTCAGGTCGACGTTGGCCGCGTCCATCTTCGCGTAGAACTCGCGGCGCGGCTCGGCGCGGATGTAGCCCGCCGTCACCGCCACGGCCTGCACGCCCTTCTCATGGCACGCGTCGGCGATGTCCATCGCATACTCGGCGAAGATCACCGGATCGTTGTAGGTGAATGCCACCGACTTGCAGCCGAGCTGCACCGCCGCGCGTGCGATCGTCTCGGGGCTCGCCTCGTCCTGCAGGCGGTCCATCTCCTTCGACTTGGAAATATCCCAGTTCTGGCAGAACTTGCAAGCAAGGTTGCAGCCGGCGGTGCCGAAGGAAAGGATGCTCGTGCCGGGATAGAAGTGGTTGAGCGGCTTCTTCTCCACCGGGTCGACGCAGAATCCGGAGGAGCGCCCGTACGTCGTGAGGACCATCGCATCGCCCTCGCGTTTGCGCACGAAGCACAGGCCGCGCTGCCCCTCGTGCAGCCGGCAGTCGCGCGGGCACAGGTCGCATTGCAGGCGCCCGTCCTCGAGCAAGTGCCACCACCGGCCCGCGTAGTCCGTCATTGCTCCTTCCATTTCGCCGCGCGGTAGCGCGAGACCTTGCAGCGCGCGAGCCGCGTACCCGCAAGGCCCGCTTTCTTCATGAGCTCGGCGAAAAAGAGCTCTTTCGAAGGAAGGGACTCCCACACTTGCGGCAGGAAGGTCGCGCGGCGGCCCTCGCACTCGACGATGATGCCGTCCTCGCCGACGACGACCTGGCGCATGAGGTCCGTCTCGTCCGCGAAGCGCATCGGCTTGGGCGCGGAGAGCAGCGAGACCTCGACTCGCACCTGCGGCCATTCGTCGGTACCGACCGGCGGGAAGCGGGGATCGCGGAACGCTGAGGCGCGCGCGTTCGCCGCCACGTCCTCGGCAAGCGGCCGCTGCGCCTCGAGGCTGCCGATGCACCCGCGCAGCGCGCCGTTCTTCGTGAGCGTCACGAACGTGGCCGCGCATTGGCGAAGCCACGGTCGGCTTTCCAACCTGAGCTCCGTGTTCTTCAAGGCAGCGTCGATGCTCGAGCGCGCGATATGGAGGAGGACCGGCCCCGCCTCCTCGAGCGACACGGCGCCGCCCGGCTCGTACACCGCGAAGGACGAGTAGCCCACGACGCGGTCCTTGCCGCCCGCCGTGTCGCCGGAGTTGTTAGCCGCCAGGAGCCTTATGTCCAGCCTTTTGTCTTTCAAAAGACTCAAAAAACCGTTCAAGGGCGTCGCCCCGCAGGCCTCGTCGTGGTGGATGTCGGTCGCAAGCCGCGAGATCCGCTCGATCGTGTTCCCGTCGATCGCCTTCGCCGCGCGGTAGTCCTGGTAGTGCGAAAGGTCGGTCGAGATCACGATCAGCGTCTCCGGCCCGCCCCAGAGTCGATCCACCACCTCGGCCACTTCCTGCACGGTGGCGTCGCCCACGGCGAAGGGAACGAGGTGGAACGCCCCGAGCGCCTTCTGCAGGAAGGGGAGCTGCACCTCTAGAGAGTGCTCCATCGCATGGGCGGGGTTGCTCGTGACGACCTGGGGAAGACCCTCCAGTTTCCGGCGAGCCTCCCCATCCACCGGAATCCGGCCGAGCGGCGTGTCGAAGAACTCCGCCGCCGGCAGCGCGAGGCCGCGCACCGGGACGCGGTGCACCGGGCCGAGCAACACCACGCGCTTGACGATGCCGCGTGCCTGCGTCAGCTCGTCGTAGGCGCGTGCGGCGACGGGGCCGGAATAAATGTAGCCCGCGTGCGGCACGACGAGCGCCTTGGGAAAGCCCAGGCGCGGCGCCAGGCCGCCGGAGTCGCCGAAGAGCTCGTCGATCTCGGCGGAAAGCGCCTTCGGATCGCCCGGGTAGAACATGCCCGCGACGGCGGCGGGGCGAACGGTGGCCATTCCCTTATGTATGTCCGCTACGGGGCAGAGTCAAGGAGCCTCAGCACCCCTTCGAGCGCATGGATGACCGACTGTCGCCGGACGGCTTCACGATCGCCGCTGAAACGCCGGGTCTCGGTGCGCGGGGCCGCCCCCTTTCTCGCCCACCCGAAGCAGACCGTCCCCACCGGCTTCGCCGCGGTGCCGCCGGTCGGACCCGCAACGCCGGTGATCGAGAGCGCGATCGCGCCGTGGCTCGCGCGGAGCGCGCCCTCGACCATCTCGCGCGCGGTTTCCTCGCTCACCGCTCCATGTTTTTCCAAGGTCGCCTGCCGGACGCCCAAGAGCTCTTGCTTGGCGGCATTCGAATACGTCACGAAGCCCCGCTCGAACCAGTCCGACGAGCCGGCGATCGCCGTCACGGCCTCGGCGACCCAGCCGCCCGTGCACGATTCGGCCGTGACGAGGGATTGCGAGGCCGCTTTCAATTTCTTCCCTACCTGCGCGGCAAGGGAGTCGAGCTCGCTCAAAGGAAGAGTCTCTTGATGAGGGCCAGGAAGAGGACGGTATATCCCGCGGCGAGGAGGTCGTCGAACATCACGCCGAAGCCGCCGTGGTAGCGGCGCTCGAACCAGCGGATGGGCGGCGGCTTCAGCATGTCGAAAGCGCGGAAGACGAGGAACGCCGCGAGCTGCCACGCGAAAGTCCGCGGCACGATGGCGAGCACGAGGAGGAAGGCAACGAATTCGTCCCACACCATGCCGCCGTAGTCGGGCATGCCGAGCCGGCGGCCGGTGAGCCCGCAGGCCCACACGCCCACGACGAAGAGCACCGCGAGCGCGAGAAAAAGCACCTTGGGCGCCACGATGCCGCCGAGGAACCAGCCGATCGGCCACGCGAGCAGCGTGCCCGCCGTCCCGGGCATGAAAGGAACGAGCCCGGCGCCGAAGCCGAACGCGATCATGTGCGCCGGGTGCGAGGCCGCGAAGCGCGCGGAGGGCTTGTAGACCATCATGCGAAGTGGTCGAACGACGCTTTGTGCGTCACCGCGTTGCCGGCCGCATCGACGATGAGGAGCCTTCTCTCGGCGACGATCTCGCCGATCCGGGTCACGTCGGCCAGCGCGCGGACCGAATCGCGCCTTTGCCTTGGGGCGGTGAACAAGAGCTCGTAATCGTCTCCGCCCGCGAGCACGCAATCGCGTTCGAGCTTTTCGTTCTTCAAGGACTCGAACGCCTCTTCCTTCGGGATGTCGGCGTAGCGCACGAGGGCGCCGACGCCCGAGCGCTCGAGGATGTGGCCGAGGTCGCCGGCGAGGCCGTCGGATACGTCGATCGCCGCGCTCGCGAGCCCGCGGAGCTTTTCCCCGAGCGCGACGCGCGGCTCGGGCTCGTGGAGGCGTCGCGCGGGGCCGGCGAGCTCGGGATGGACGAGGGCGAGGGAGGCACCGCCCAGCCGGCCGGAAATCCAGAGATCGTCGCCGGAGCGCGCGCCGCCTCGCCCGATGCCCTGGCCGGCCGGAACCTCGCCAAGCGCCGCAATGGTGATCGAGCGCACGGCGCCGCGCGTCGTGTCGCCGCCCACCAGCTCCGCCCCGTGCCGCTCCGCGAGCGCGAAGAGCCCGCCCGCGAACTCGTCGAGCCACGCCTCGTCGACGAGCGGAAAAGTGATCGCCAGCGTGAACCATCGCGGCGTGGCCGCCGCAGCGGCGAGATCCGAGAGATTCACGGCGAGGCACTTGTGGCCGAGCTTCCTCGGATCGGCATCCGGGAGGAAGTGCCGGCCTTCCACCAGCGTGTCGGTCGTGATCGCGAGCTCGTGCCCCGCGCGCGGCGCGATTCGCGCGCAATCGTCGCCGATTCCCTGCACCGCGCTCCGAGCCGGGCGGTCGAAATAGCGGCGGATCAGCTCGAATTCGTTCAGACGGAGGGGTGCAACATCGCTAGGCGATGTTCCGGGCCTTCTGGACTTCTTCCGGCCGCAGGGCGGCGGCGACTTTCTCGAGCACGCCGTTCACGAAGCGATGGCCGTCGGTGCCGCCGTAGCTCTTGCCGAGCTCGATCGCCTCGTTCAGCACCACCTTGAACGGCGTCGCCGGATGCGCGGAGAGCTCGAGGCTGCCGATGTAGAGGATGGAGCGCTCGACGGGCGAGAGTTTCTCGAACGGACGGTCGAGGTGCGGCGAGATGAGCGCGCGAAGGTCCTCGGCCCGGTCGCGCACGCCGCGGACGAGCGACTCCGCAAGGCCGCGATCGGCCTGGTCGAAGCCCTCGATGGACTTCATCTGCTCGAGGGCATCGGCCTGCGAGAGCTGCCAGGCATAGAGCGCCTGCAGCGCGACCTCGCGCGCCTGCCGCTTGGAGGTCTTCACGGCTCCAAGCCCTGCTTGAGGCGCGCCATTTCCACCGCGACGCGCACCGCTTCGGCGCCCTTGTCGAGCCGCGCCTCGGCCTGCGCCTCGTTCTCGGTGGTGAGGATGGCGTTCGCCACGGGAAGCCCGAAGTCGAGCGCCACGTCCATGACGCCGCGCGCCGACTCGTTCGCGACGATGTCGAAGTGATGCGTCTCGCCGCGGATGACGCAGCCCACCGCCACGAGGGCGTCGAACCGGCCGCTCTGCGCGAGCCACTGCAGCGCGGAGGGAATCTCGAGCGCGCCAGGCACCGAGGCGACGTGCACTTCGACGCCGAGCTTCTGCGCCTCGGCCTGCGCGGCCGCAAGCAGCCTGCCGGAGAGCTCTTCGTTGAACCGGCTCGCGACGATGCCCAGGCGCATGGGCTAGCCGCCGCCGGGCGCGGCCCGCGCGCTGCTGACGTAGCCGGTGACCTCGAGGCCGAAGCCCGCCATGCTCGGCATCTTGCGCGGCGCGGCCATGAGGCGCATGCGCCCGACGCCGAGGTCGCGCAGGATCTGCGCGCCGATGCCGTAGAGCCGCAGGTCGTTGCTGCGCCCGGCGCCCGGGCGCGCGTGCGCGTCGTTCGCCGCCGTGAGCTGGCGCTCGAGCGCTTCGCCCGACTGGCTGCAGTTCATGAGGACGACGACTCCGCTGCCGGCGGAGCGGATCGCGCCCAATGCATCGCCGACGCTCCAGCTGTGCGTCGTGCCTTGCGCGTCGAGCAGGTCGAGAACGGAAAGGGGCTCGTGGACGCGCACCAGCGTTTCGGTGTTCGCATCGATGTCGCCGAAGGTCAGCGCGAGATGCAGTGAACCGTCCGTCAGGTCGCGGTACGACACGAGGTCGAAGCGGCCCCACGGCGTCTCGATCGACCGATGCGCAAGCCGCTGCACGAGCGACTCGTTGCGGCTCCGGTACTCGATCAGCTCGGCGATGGTGCCGATCTTCAGCCGGTGGTCCGCGGCGAACTGCAGGAGGTCCGGCATCCGCGCCATGGTGCCGTCGTCGCGCATGATCTCGCAGAGCACCGCCGCCGGCTCGAGGCCGGCGAGCCGCGCGAGGTCGCAGCACGCCTCCGTGTGCCCGGCCCGCACGAGCACGCCGCCGGGCTCGGCGACGAGCGGAAACACGTGGCCGGGCTGCACGATGTCCTCCCGCCGCGCCTTGGGCGACGAGGCGATCTTGATGGTGAGCGCGCGGTCCTGCGCCGAGATGCCGGTCGAGATGCCTTCGGCCGCCTCGATCGAGACGGTGAAGTTCGTGCCGTGGCGCGAGCGGTTCTGCTCGACCATGGGCTTGAGCCCCAGCCGCTCGGCGTGCGACTGGGTGATCGGCATGCAGATGAGCCCTCGCCCGTGGCGGGCGAGGAAGTTGATTTTCTCGGGGGTGACGAATTCCGCGGCGAAGACGAGGTCGCCCTCGTTCTCGCGGTCCTCGTCGTCGACGAGGACGACGATCTCGCCGGCACGGATCGCGGCGACGATGTCCGCGACGGGGCTGATGGCAGCGGCTTCCCTGCGCATCAGCGCATTTTACTCCGCGGCGCTCGAGTCCCCGCCCTCTTCGCCGCCCGTCAGCTCGCGGATGCGTGCCGACTTGCCGGAGCGGCTGCGCAGGTAATAGAGCTTCGCGCGGCGCACGTCGCCCTTGCGCTTCACCTCGATGGAGGCGATGAGCGGCGAGTAGGTCTGGAAAGTGCGCTCGACCCCCTCGCCGGAGGAGATCTTGCGCACGATGAACGAGGAGTTGAGGCCGCGGTTGCGCTTCGCGATCACCATGCCCTCGAAGGCCTGCGAGCGCTTGCGCTCGCCCTCGACGACGTTCACGTTCACCACCACCGTGTCGCCGGGCGCGAAATCGGGGATGTTCCTCTTCAGCTTCTGGATCTCTTCCTTCTCGAGCGTCTCGATGATGTTCATGTTCGCGCGTCCCTCGTCATGGCCGAGCTGCGGCCTGTGCTTCGTACTCCCGCCGGAATTCCTCCAGCAGCCTTTTTTCCTCGTCGCTCAGGCGCCGGGCCGCGATCAGCTCCGGCCGCCTCAGCCACGTCCTGCCCAGCGCCTGCTTCAGCCGCCAGCGCCGGATGTTCTCGTGGTGCCCGGAGAGCAGCGCCTCCGGCACCCTGAGCCCCTGGTACAGCTCGGGCCTCGTGTAATGCGGGCAATCCAGCAGCCCATCGGCGAACGATTCCTGCTCGACCGATGCCTCGTCGCCCACCGCGCCCGGGAGCTGGCGCACCACCGCGTCGATGAGCGCCATCGCCGCAATCTCCCCTCCCGAGAGCACGAAATCGCCGATCGAGAGCTCTTCATCCACCCGCCGCTCGAGCAGACGCTCGTCGACGCCTTCGTACCTGCCGCACAACAACGTGATGGACTCTTCCTTCGCCAGTTCCATCACCCGCTTGTGCTTCAACGGGCTGCCCTGCGGCGACAAATAAATCACCCGTCCTCCGCCTCCACCGCTTCTCACAGCGTTCAGCGTTCGTTCAATCGGCTCCGCCAGCATCACCATGCCGGGCCCGCCGCCGAACGGCCGATCGTCGACCGTGCGGTAGTTGTTCGTCGTGAAATCCCTCGGATTCCACGTCGCGAGCCGCCACAGCCCTTTCTGCAGCGCGCGGCTCGTGATGCCGCCCTCAGTCACCGCCCGGAACATCTCCGGGAAGAGCGTGACGACATCGAAGCGGATCACCAGTCCGCTTCCCATTCCACGGTGACCTGCCTCTTCTGCAGATCGACTTCCTTCACCACCGCCGGGACCCACGGGAGCAACCGCTCCCGATCGCCCGAAAGCTCCATCACGTCCTGCGCGCCGTTGGAGAACAACCGCTTTACGTTCCCCAGCGACTCGCCTTTGCCATTCACCACCTCGAGCCCGACGAGATCGGCGTGGTAGTAGTGGCCTTCGCCTGGGTCTGCGAGCGCGGCGCGCTCGATCGACACCTGGGCGCCCTTCAGCTTCAGCGCCTCTTCGCGGCTCGCGACGCCCTCGAGCTCCGCCACGACCGTTCCCGAGTGCATCCTCGCCGCGACCCGATACTCGCGCTCGCCCACCCACCACCGCTTCGCCGCCGCGAGCCCCTGCCCCGCGCCGCCGCCGGGGATCACCTTCACCCATCCGCGCACGCCGTAGCTCCCGGCCACGCGGCCCATCTCCACGAGCCGCCGGTCCGGCTTAGGCGGCCTTCTTGGCAAACTGCTTCACCAGCCTCGCGGCCGTGGGCGAAAGCTGCGCGCCCAGGCCCTGCCAGTGCTTCAGCCGCTCGAGGTCGACGCGCAGGCTTTCTCGGCCCTCGGGCGCCTTCGGGTCGTAGAACCCGAGCCGCTCGATGAACTTCTTCTGCACGTGCCTGCGCGAATCGGCCACGACCACGTGGTAGAACGGCCGCTTGTTGGCGCCGCCGCGCGCCAGTCGAATGACCACCATTGGATTCCTGTCCCTTCGGGCTGCGTTGAAAGGGGGCGGATGATACGCGCAATCCCGGCAAAGATAAAGAGAAGGATGTAACATTGCCACATGCCGACGATTCGCCTGGACGAGGAGGTCTACGCGGCGCTGAAGAAGCTCGCCGAGCCCTTCGTCGACACGCCCTCCTCCGTGATCCGCCGCCTGCTGGAGGAGCAGGGGCACCTCCAAAAAGCCGTTCCGGTCTCGCCGAGAAAGGACGAATCGGGCCCGACGCCGCAAGCGGTCTACGAAGAGTTCCTGCTCAAGGTGCTCGACGAGCAGTTCAGGGGACGGGGCGACAAGCGCTCCGTTACGCTCGCCATCGTCGCGCGCATGCAGAAGCAAAGGCTGCTGCGCGCCGCGGACCTCGAGCTCGTCGCGACCGGCGAGACGCGCGCCGAGAACGCGATCGCGTGGGGGCGCCACGCCCTCAAGGAGCGCGGCCTCCTCAAGGCGCATTCGCCGAGGGGAACCTGGGAGCTGACCGCCGAAGGACGAGCGGCCGCGCGAAAAGGCTAGCGGCTATTCGGTCGAAAACGCCGCCATCGCGAGGAAGATGAGCCACGCGATGCTCAGCCCCGTCGCGATTGCCGAGAGCGCGATCAGCAGGCGCTCGGCGAGCGCGGGCTTGGTGCTGGCGGGGTCACCACGCATGGAGCCAATCTAGCGGCGCGGCTTTGCAGCGCTCTGTCTCTCCAATGACTGGAAGCTGACGGCTACTTCCTGGCGTTCAGGTCGTCGTCCTTGAAGTACTTCGTTCCCTGCAGTGTCGCTTCGAGCGCGAGGCCGTTCTCCGTGAGCTGGTAGAGCTCCACATCGGGCGCGACGGTGATCGCCCCCTCGGCCGCGCCGCCTTCCTTGCCGGCTTTCGCCACGGCGTCGGCATGAGCACCGCCTTCCCAGCCTTCGTTCACGAACTTGTCGAAGGCATATTTCGTCTTGAAGACGAAGATGCCGCGGAAATCCTTCACGCCGAGCCCGAGCCCGACGCCTCCGGAGAGCATCTTCATGTAAATGTCCTTGCCCGTCTTGTTCTCGTGCGCGAGGCCGGAGCCGCCCGCGAGCGACATGAGGACGAGGTTGACGCCGAGGTTGGTGAACACGGCGTAGCCGTAGGCGCCGCCGATCTTCGCCTTCGCAGCCGGATGGACCTTGTAGAGCTTGACGAGCGTTTCGCTCGTGCGCTTCTTGATCTCGGTCCGCCTCGTCGCCGGTTCCTCCGCCCATGCCTCGGCGACGAAGGAGGCCGACAGCAGCAGGGCGATCAGATAACCGAGACGAGCGCGCGCGGGCATGGCGCGCATGGTACGACAACTCCCATACCCTCAAAAAAAGAGACCCGGCAGCTGGAGGACTGCCGGGTCCCAGCTCCGGTAGGGAGAACCGGAGCCCCACGCTACGGCTTGGCTTGAGCTACGCTGCTTTCCTCCTCCTCCACGCGAACGCTTGCGCGCGCTCGCTCGTTCGGTACGGAGAGGATGCTGCCGGAGCGCGGCCGGCTTGACTACTGGGGAAAAACCCTAGCGCGGCGGCAAAGCTCGAAGAGCTGCTCGCGCGTGCGCATCTGCAGCTTCTGCATGATCCGCGAGCGATGGAATTCCACGGTCTTCTCGGTGATGCCGAGCTGCTGCGCCGTCGCCCGCCCCGTGCGCCCGGCGAGCAGGCAGTCGAGCACTTCGCGCTCGCGCGCGGTCAGCGCCTCGAGCGCGGCCTCGGCGGCGCGCCGCTCCTCCTCCTCGCGACGCCGCGAGGCATCGGATGCGATGGCGCGGCGCACGCGATCGAGGAGCTCCTCGTCGGCGTAAGGCTTCTCCAGGAAGTCGAAGGCGCCCTTGCGCATCGCCTCCACCGCCATGGGCACGTCCCCGTGGCCGGTCACGAACACGATCGGTATCGGCACGCCTCGTTCGGCGAGCTGGTCCTGGAGCCTGAGGCCGCTCATCCCGGGCATGCGCACGTCGAGGAGCAGGCAACCCGCCTCGTCGCGGTACGCCGCTAGGAATTCCGCGGCGGAGGCGTAGCCCTCGCAGCGAAAGCCCGCCGAGCCGAGCAGCGCGCGCAGCGAGTCGCGCAACGCGTCGTCGTCGTCGACGACGAACACCTTGGGCGTCAGCGGCGCGCCACCGGCAGGGTGAAGTGGAACGTCGTCCCGCCCTCTGGATTCCTCGTGAACCATAGCTCTCCTCGATGGTACTCCACGATCGACCGGCAGATCGCGAGCCCGAGCCCCATGCCCTCCGCCTTGGTGGTGACGAATGGCTGGAAGAGCTGCCGCTCCAGCTCCGCCGCCACGCCCGGGCCGCGGTCGGCGAACTCGAACTCCACCTCGGTATCGTGCTCGCGCGCGCGCACGACGAGGCGGCGTTCCTCCTCCTCCAAGGCCTGCATCGCCTCCCAGGCATTCCTCGCGAGGTTCACCATGACGCGGGTAACCATGACGCGGTCGGCGGCGACGTCCGGAAGCGCGGCGGGCAGCTCCGTCACCGCCTGCAGGCGCACATCGACCATCTCGCCCTCGGCCGCGCCGAGGGCGCCCATGACGAGCGCCCGGGGATTTTCCGGGTGCAGCGTCGGCGGCCGGCGCCGCACGAACTCACGAATGCGGCGCACCACGTCGCCTGCCCGGAGCGCCTGGGTGCTGCACTTCTCCATGAGCTCGAGCAGCTCGCGCGGGTCGAACCCCGACGGGCCCTCGGCGGGCGATGCGCCCGGCGCGCCGGACCATTGCCGCAGCAGCCGGATGCAGCCGTTGTTGTAGTTCGCGATCGCGCCGAGCGGCTGGTTCAGCTCGTGCGCGAGCGTGGAAGCCATCTCGCCCACGGCGATGAGCCGCGCGGTGCGCTCGAGCTGCTCCGCCTGCTTGCGCGCGAGTTGCTCCGCGCGCTTGCTCTCCGTGATGTCGGTCGCGACGTAGAGCCGCACCGAGCGCCCGTCGAGCCAGCGCATGGCGCGCGCGAGGAGGTAGAACCAGCGCCCGGATTCCGTATCGAACGCCTCGCCCTCGGGCGGCGCCGGCGCAAAGGCGCCGAAGCGCCGCGCGAGCCCGCCCGCCGATCCCACGGCGCCGAACGTCCTCGAGAACTGCGGGTTGGAATAGAGGAGCGCATCGCTTTCGGGGTCGACCACCCACGCGGCCGCTTCCAGCGAGTCGAACGCCGAGACGAAGCGCTCCTTCGCGAGCTCGAGGGCGGACTTGAGCCGCGCGATGGCGAACACGAAGGCCGCGTACATGACGAGGTGCAGCGTGCCTTCCCAAAGGTGGTGCAGCGTGCCGAGGTAGGGCTGCTTGCCGAAGAGCGTCGCTAGCCACAGCGCTGCGGAGGCGCCGCCGATGGCGAGGCCCGCAGTCCGCCCCGCTGCCCAAGTGGCGAGGAAGATGGGCGGCAGATACAGCACGCCCACGCGCAGGCGGTACTCGGTGGCGTAGTCGAAGGCCGCGATGCCGGCGGCGAGCGCGATGCTGACCAGCAGCCCGACGGTCGGATCGGCAAGGAAAGGCGACTGAAGGAGCGCGCGCGCTCGCACGCCTAGCGCATCCCCGGCAGCAGCCCCTTCATGTTGCGCATCATGCGCTGGAGGTTGCCGCCTTTCATCATCTTCATCATCTTCTGCATCTGCTCGAACTGGTTGAGGAGCTGGTTCACCGCCTGCACGGGAACGCCCGCGCCGGCGGCGATGCGGCGCTTGCGCGAGGCCTTGATGAGCTCGGGCTTGCGCCGCTCCTCGCGCGTCATGGAATTGATGATGCCCTCGATGCGGCGGAACGTCTTGTCGTCCTGCAGCTTCGCCGCGTCGACCTGGCCCACGAGCTGCGCCGGAAGCTTGTCCATGAGCGAGGCGACGCCGCCCATCTTGTTCATCTGCTGGATCTGCGACTTGAAGTCCTCGAGGTCGAAGCCCTTGCCCTTCTTCACCTTCTCGGCGACGCGCTTCGCCTCCTCGAGGTCCACCTTGGCGTGCGCCTCCTCGACGAGCGACAGGATGTCGCCCATGCCGAGCACGCGCGCGGCCATGCGCTCCGGGTGGAAGGGCTCGAGGCCCTCGAGCTTCTCTCCGGTGCCGGCGAACTTGATCGGCTTGCCGGTGACGTGCCTCACGGAGAGCGCGGCCCCGCCGCGCGCATCGCCGTCGAGCTTGGTGAGGATCACGCCGGTGATCGGCAGTCGCTCGCTGAACGCCTTGGCGACGTTCACCGCATCCTGGCCCTGCATCGCATCGACGACGAAGAGCGTCTCGACCGGCTTCACCGCGGCGTGGAGCGCGGCGATCTCGCGCATCATCTCCTCGTCGATCGCGAGCCGGCCGGCCGTGTCGACGATCAGCACGTCGAGGTAATGCGTGCGAGCGTAGTCGAGGGCGCGCTCGACGATCTCGAGCGGTTTTTGATCCTTGCTGGACTCGATCCAGTCGGCGCCGACCTGGCCCGCGACCGTCTTCAGCTGCTCGATCGCGGCAGGCCGGTAGACGTCCGCGGAGACGAGTCCGACCCGTTTTTTGTTTTTTATTAAGAACAGCCCCAACTTCGCACTCGTGGTGGTCTTGCCCGAGCCCTGCAGGCCCGCCATGAGGATGACCACGGGCGGCTGCGCGGCGAGGTCGATGCCGACGTTCGCCTCGCCCATGAGCGCGGTGAGCTCGCGGTGGACGAGACCGACGAGCGCCTGGCCAGGCGTCAGGCTCCCGATCACCTCGGCGCCGAGCGCCTTCGCGCGCACCGACTCGATGAAGTGCTTCACCACCGGCAGCGCGACGTCGGCCTCGAGGAGCGAGATGCGCACCTCGCGCAGCGCCTCCTGGATGTTCGACTCGGTGAGGCGCGCTTCGCCGCGCAGCTGCTTGGCGATCTTGGCGAGGCGCGTGGTCAGCGTTTCGAGCATGGCGGGAGA
>JAFAGU010000324.1 GCA_019237595.1 Betaproteobacteria bacterium
CCTTCGACGCGCACGGCATCAAGCAGCCCTGAGGATCGCCTGGATCCTCTTCACGCCGTCCGTGAGCGCGGCGGGCCCGGGCTGGAGGATTTCGGAGGACTTGATCTCGTGGAGCCGGCGGCTCCTCACCGCCGAGATGGCATCCCATCCCGGTCGGGCGGCGACGCGATCCGGCCGGAACTTCTTGCCGCACCATGAGCCGATGATGACCTCGGGATCCCTGCGGATGACTTCCGCCGGGTCCGGGATGATTCTTCCGCTCGCTCCCTGTTGCAATGATTTTTCCTCGAACACGTCGATCCCGCCGGCGATGCCGATGAGCTCGCTCACCCAGCGGATGCCGCTGATCATCGGCTCGTCCCATTCCTCGAAGTAGACACGCGGGCGAGAAGGCAGTGTTTTCGCTTCTTCCCTTATTGAAAGAAGATTCTTCTCGAATCCCGCGACCAGGGCCGCTCCCTTCTCGGCGGCGCCGACCATCGAGGAGAGCACGAGGATCATGCCGAGGATCTCGTCGACCGAGCGCTGGTTGAAAAGCACGACGTTGAGGCCGGCCCTGGCAAGATCGCGCGCGATGTCGGCCTGCAGATCCGAGAAGCCCAGCACCAGATCTGGCTTGAGCTCCAGTATTTTTTCGTATTTCGCATTCAAGAAAGAAGAAACCCTGGGCTTCTCGCGCCTCGCCCTCGGCGGGCGCACCGTGTAGCCGGAGATTCCGACGATGCGCCGCTCCTCGCCCAGGAGATAGAGCGTCTCCGTGGTCTCCTCGGTAAGGCACACGATCCGCTCGGGGAAGCGCGCAGGCATGGCCCGCAGACTATAGACTACGGCGGTGAGGAGAACGGTCATCCGGATCCGCGGCTGATGGGCCCGCTCGCCGGCATTCGCGTGCTCGAGCTCGAGGCGATCGGCCCCGCGCCTTTCGCCGGGATGCTCCTCGCCGACCTTGGCGCCGACGTGCTGCTCCTCGAGCGGCCGCAGGCCGCGGACCTCGGCCTCAAGCGCAGCCGGCGCCACGACGTCCTGCTCCGCGGCAAGCGCTCGGTGACGCTCGACCTGAAGAAGCCGTCTTCCGCGGAGGCGGTGCTGCAGCTTCTTTCGCGCGCCGACGTCCTCATCGAAGGCTTCCGCCCCGGCGTCATGGAGCGCCTCGGCCTCGGGCCGGAAATCGTCCTCGCCCGGTTCCCGAAGCTCGTCTACGGGCGCATGACCGGCTGGGGCCAGGCCGGCCCGCTCGCGCCGCGCGCCGGCCACGACATCAACTACATCGCGCTCGCAGGCGTGCTCCACGCGTTCGGCCGCAAGGGTGAAGCGCCGGTGCCGCCGCTCAACCTCGTCGGCGATTTCGGCGGCGGCGGCATGCTGCTCGCCCTGGGGGTGCTCGCGGCGCTGCTCGAGGCGAGGCGCTCGGGCCGGGGCCAGGTCGTCGACGCGGCGATGGTCGAAGGCGCATCGCTCCTCGCGGCCATGTTCGCCGGCCTCATGAAGGATGGGCAGTGGAGCGAGACGCGAGGCGACAATATCCTCGACACCGGCGCGCCCTGGTACAACGTCTACGAGACGAAGGACGGAAAGCACGTAACGATTGGATCCATCGAGGCGCGGTTTTTCGACGAGCTCCTGCAAAGGCTCGATCTCGACAAGAGCGAAATCCCCGGCCAGCACGACCGCTCGCGCTGGCCAGAGATGCAGGCGCTCTTCGGGAAGAGATTCAAGACAAAGAGCCGCGAGGAGTGGTGCAGGATCTTCGAGGGCTCGGATGCCTGCTTCGCGCCGGTGCTTAGCTTCTCCGAAGCGAAGGCCGACGCGCACAACCGCGCCCGCGGGAGCTTCGTGTCGGTCGACGGCCTCGAGCAGCCGGCGCCGGCGCCGCGCTTTTCGGCCACCCCGGGCGGCGTGCGGCGTCCGCCGCCGGAGCGCGGCGAGGGCGGCGGACGGGCGCTCGAGGACTGGGGTTTCTCGAGCGGCGAGATCGCGTCTTTACTGAAAGCCGGGATCGGCCACGGCGCTTAGTGCTGCATGTGGCCCATGCCGGACGCCGGGGCGTTGGCCGTCACCACCAGCTCCGTCTTCACCTCGCCCGCCTTCTCGAAGCGCAGGATGAGCGGCACGCGCTCGCCCGCCTTGAGCGGCTGCTTCAGGTCCACGAGCATGAGGTGCGCGCCGGCAGGCTTGAGCTCGAAGCTTCCGTTCGCCGGGATGTCGTAGCCCTTGACCGGCTGCATGGTCATCACTTCGCCCTTCCTCACGGTCACATGGGTCTCGACGCGGCCGGCGGCGGGCGACGAGGCGCCGACGAGCCGGTCGGGCGAGGCGCCCTTGTTGCGGATGGTCAGGTAGCCGACGCCGATCTTCGTTCCCGGCGGCGTCGCGCGCGACCACGCGTTCTCGATCTCGACCTGCGCCAAGGCCGCCGCGGAAAAAAGGAACAGCAACGACGCGATGCACGAGCGAATCATGAAGTTCTCCGGTTTTCCTCTTCCTGGAGCTTTCGCCACAGGATCTTGCCCGTGGCGGTCTTGGGCAGCTCCTCTACGAATTCGATCACGCGCGGCACCTTGAAGGCGGCCATGCGCGTCTTGGCCCATTCCACGATGGCCTCGGGCCCGACGCCTTGCGCCGCGCGCTTGAGGACTACGAGCGCTTTGACCGTCTCGCCGCGATAAGGATCCCGCGTGCCGATGACGCACGCCTCCTGGATGTCGGGATGCGCGTAGAGCATCGCCTCCACTTCTGCGGGCCAGACCTTGAAGCCCGACGCGTTGATCATGCGCTTCAGGCGATCGGTGATGAAGAAATAGCCCTCTTCGTCGTAGTAGCCGAGGTCGCCCGTGCGGAAAAAGCGTTTTCCATCGTGCTCGATGAACACCTGCGCGCTCGCCTCCGGCTGGTTCCAGTATCCCTGGAAGACCTGCGGGCCGTCGACGATGATCTCCCCGACCTCTCCCGGGCCGAGGTCGCGAAATGTCTCCAGGTCCACCACGCGAGCGTCGGTGCTGAAGATGGGAATGCCGGCGCATTGGCGCTTGGGCCGGTGCGGCGGATTGATGTGCGTGGGCGCCATCGTCTCGGAAAGACCGTAGCCCTCGACGTACGGCAGCTTGAACACGTCCTCGAGCTTGCGCGCGAGCGCTTCGGGCATCGCCGCCCCGCCGCCGCCCAGGACCTTGAGCGACGAGAGGTCGTACTTCGGAAGGTTCGGGTTGGAGAGGAAATCGACGAGCATCGTCGTGATGGCGGACCAGTTCGTCACGCGCGCCTGCTCGATCAGCATCGCCGCGCAGTCCCGGTCCCAGCGCGACATGATGACGATCGTGGCGCCCTTGTGGAGGGGGCCGTTCATGCCCGCCTGCATGCCCGTCACGTGGAAGAAAGGCAGGGCGCTCAGCGTCGCGGCGCCGTCGCCCGCGCCCCGCCAGGCGAGGTAGACGATCGTCGTCGACTGCACGTTGCGGTGCGTGTGCATGCAGCCCTTGGGCTTGCCGGTCGTACCGGAGGTGTAGGGCATGACGGCGAGATCGCCCGAGCGCGCGAGGTGCGGACCTGGCGCGCACGCCGCCGAGAGGACCGCCTTGAAAGAAAAAATGCGCTCGTCGTTCGGTGCGAAGGCCGGCGCCTTGACGAACTCCGGCACGGGTACTCGCGGCGCGCCCGGCAGATAGTCCGAATAAGTCGCGAGCACTATATTCTGCAGGCGGGAAGCGCCGAGGAGCGGCTGGACCTGCGCGAGGCGGTCCTGGCCGACGACGGCGACCTGCGTCCCCGCGTCCTCGATGTAATGGCGCAGCTCGTCCGCGAGGTTCATGGGATTCACCGGGACTACCACGGCATCGGCGCGCATGACGCCGTAATACGCGACGACGAACTGCGGGCTGTTCTGGAGGTAGAGCAGCACGCGATCGCCTTTCCTCACGCCCAGGCGCGCCTGCAGGAACCCCGCGAACGCATCGGCCTCGCGCTTGAGCCGCGCGTAGCTGACGCGCTCGCCGTAGTAGTCGATCGCAATCGCCTCGGGCTGGCGCGCCGCATTGGCGGCGAGGTTTTCGTACACCGTGCTCGTCGGGACCTCGATGCTCTTCGGCTGGCCCGGCGGCCAGTGGGGATAGTGGCGCGTGAACATCAGAGCGCGAAGCGCTTCACCGCCTTTTCATTCCAGCTCAGTCCCGTTCCCGGGCGATCCGGCGCGATGGCGACGCCGTCCTTGACCGGAAGCGGCGCCTCCAGGACCGCGTCGGCCCAGTCCACGTATTCGAGCCAGTGGCAGGTCGGCGTCGCGGCGAGGAGGTGGACGCTGATCTCCGGGAAAAGATGGCTCGACATCTCCATCCCCACGCCTTGCGCGAGCGCAGCGGCGCGAAGCCAGCCGGTCACGCCGCCGATCCGCTGCGCGTCGGGCATGGCGAAGTCGCACGCGCCGGCCGCCAGCGCCTGCGCCATTTGCTCCGGACCCATGAAGTTCTCCCCGAGCTGGATCGGCGTCGCGAGCGTGCGCGCGAGACGCGCCGCGCCGGCGAAGTCGTCGGCGCGGATCGGTTCCTCGATCCAGTCCACGCCGCCTTCCTCGTCGATCATTCGGCCGCGCTTCTCGGCTTCCGCCACGCTGAGCGCCTGGTTGAAGTCCACCATGAGGCGCACCTTCGGCCCGATTTCCTTCTTCACCGCGCGAAGCGCCTCGAGGTCCTCCTCCGCCGAGGCACGCCCCAGGCGAAGCTTCACCGCGCGGAAGCCCTCCTCGAGGAGCTCGCGCGCCTCGGCCGCGAGCGCCTTTGTCTTCATGATGCCCAGGCCCTTGGAGTTGTACGCTGGGATGGCGCGTGGCTCCGCGCCCAGCACGCGCGCGAGCGGCTGCCCGAGGGCGATCGCGAGCGCATCCCACGCCGCCATGTCGATGCCCGCCATGGCGATGAGGACGATGTTGTGCACGCCGAGGAGCGCGTACTTTCCCCGCAGCTTCCTCTCCAGGTCGAGCGGCGCCACGGGATCGCCCTTCACGATCTCGGCCATCGCCTCCAGCAGCTTCACGATCGGCGGGAGATGGTGCTTCGCCATGCCGAAGAGATAAGAGCGGCCGACGACGCCGCCATCGGTCTGCAGGTCGATGAGCACGAGCGGCGCGACGGTGAGCGTGCTGATGCTCGCGGCAAGCGGCCGCTTCATCGGCGCCATGACCGGTCGCGCGCGGATCGCGCGGATCCTGAGTTTCTTCATTTTCCCGTGAACCTCGGTTTTCGTTTTTCCATGAACGCGCGCCGGCCCTCCTCGTAGTCGGCGCTCCGCGCGCAGCGCTCGATCGCCTCCTGCATGCGCGCTTCGTCCGGCGATCCGCTCGCCTTCACGTACTCCTCGATGATCGTGCGCGAATTGGCGATCGAGAGCGGCGCGTTCTCACACAGGACTCCCGCCGTCTGGGAAATATTCCGCTCGAGCTCCGCATCCGGGAAGGCGCGGTGGACGAGCCCCATGCCCACTGCCTCGGCAGCGCTGTAGCGCCGGCCGAGCATCATGATCTCGCGCCCCCAGGCGTGCCCGACCGTCTCGACGAGCCGCTTGTGCCCTTCCACGTTGTAGCCGACGCCGAGCTTCGCCGCCGGGATGCCGAACTGCGCCGATTCGCCGCAGTAGCGCAGGTCGCAGGCGAGGGCGAGCTCGAGCCCGCCGCCCATGCAGAAGCCGTGGATCATCGCGATCGACGGCTTGCGCGCGTCCTGGAGCGAATGCAGCACCTTGTCGAGCAGCCCGTCGTACGCGGCGACGGAGCTTCGCGCGGCGCGGTTTTTCTCGAACTCGGAGATATCCGCGCCGGAGGCGAACGCCTCGGTCCCGGCGCCTCGCAGGACCACGCAACGAACCTCGTCGTCGGCATCGAAGCGCGCCATCGCCTCCGGGATGCCGCGCCACATCGCGCCGTTGATGGCATTGCGCCGCCCGGTGTTGTCCAGCACGATCCAGCCGACCGCCCCGCGCTTCTCCACCACGAGCCGGCCTTCGCTCATTTCGGCAATTCGGGCCTCGGTCCCGGGCCGTAGATCGACGCGACGGCGCTGCGGGCGTCGCGCCGGCCCCAGCGCCCGAGGTCGACCTCGTGCAGGAAGCGGCCAAGGAGCGCGTTGAAGAGCGCCGGCTCCTCGAGGTTGATGCCGTGCCCGCTCTTCGGCAGCACGGCGAGCCCGGCGAGCGGCGCGCAGCGCTTCACCATCAGGCTCGCCTCGAGGCTCGGCTCGTCCTCGTCGCCCGTCATGACGAGGAGCGGCACCTCGAGCTTCGCGAGCTTCTCGGTCATCGCGTAGAACGAGGGGCGCCGCGACTGCACGCCGAGGAGCGTGTTGATCGAGCCTGCGTCCGAGTGCTCGCGGAACTGGCGAAGGTATTCGTCGAAGCCGCGCGGGTCCTTGTTCTGGAACTGCACGCGCGTCGGGCCCAGGCCGTAGGTGGAAACGAAGTGCCCCATGCCGTGCCGCCGGATCGTGTCCGCGTTCGCGCGCGACTCTTCCTGGAACTTCGCCCGCGTCTCGGGATGCGAGCCGTAGCCGCCGCCCGCGAAGGTGAGCGACAGCGCGCGCTGCGGGTACGAGAGGCCGAAGTGCAGGGTAGCGTTGGCGCCCATCGAAAGTCCCACGACGTGGGCTTTCTCGATCTTGAGCGCGTCCAGGACCGCGCGGATGTCGTCCGCGGCGCGCGCCTTCGAGTAGCGGTCGACATCGGGCGGGACCTCGGAGGGCGGGTAGCCGCGCGCGTTGTAGGCGATGCAGCGATAGGCGCGGGCGAAATGCCGCAGCTGCGGCTCCCAGCTGCGATGGTCGCCGGCGAACTCGTGCACGAAGACGATCGGCACGCCGCTTCCGGCCTCCTCGTAGTGCAGCCGCACGCCGTCGTCGGTCGCGAGCATTGGCATAATGCGAAGCCTACACTGGACGCGAGGGACTCGAAGGACTCATGGACCTCAGGCTCAAGGGAAAGCGCGCGCTCGTCACGGGCGGCTCCAAGGGGATCGGCCGCGCCTGCGCGGAAGTGCTCGCCGCGGAGGGCGCGGAGGTGCGCATAGCGTCTCGCAATCCTCCGGCGGACGGCAAGCTCGTTTCGAAGGCGGTCGATCTTTCGCAGCGCGGCGCGCCCGAGGCGCTTGCCGAATGGGCGGGGGAGCTCGACATCCTCGTGAACAACGCGGGCGCCATCCCCGGCGGGGACCTCCTCAAGGTGGACGAGGAAACGTGGCGCAAGGCCTGGGACCTCAAGGTCTTCGGCTACGTGAATCTCACGCGGGCGGTCTACACGCGCATGAAGGCGAGGCGGCGCGGCGTGATCGTCAATATCATCGGCAGCGCGGGGGAGAAGATGAACGCGGCTTACGTGGCCGGCAGCACCGCGAATGCAGGGCTCATGGCGTTCACCAAGGCGCTCGGCGGCGCGTCGCCAGCCGATGGAGTGCGCGTGCTCGGCATCAATCCGGGACCGGTGGCGACCGACCGGCTCGTGAGCCTCTACAAGCAGATGGCGCAGAGCAAGCTCGGCGATGCCTCGCGCTACGAGGAGCTCTTCAAGGACATGGCTTTCGGACGCCCCGCCTCGGCCGAGGAAATCGCCTGGGCCGTCGCGTTCCTCGCCTCCGAGCGCTCCGCGTACACGAGCGGATGCATCCTCACTATCGACGGCGGACAGGTGAACCGCTCGTGAAGGCAGTCGTCTGCAAGGCGTGGGGGCCGCCCGAGTCGCTGGTCGTGGAGGACCTGCCCTCGCCCACGCCCGGTCCCGGCGAGGTCGTGGTCGCAATGAAGGCGGCGAGCCTGAACTTCCCGGACGTCCTCATCATCCAGAACAAGTACCAGTTCAAGCCGCCCCTGCCCTTCTCGCCCGGCAGCGAGCTCGCCGGCACCGTGAAGGCGCTGGGCGAGGGCGTGAAGGGCTTCCACGTCGGCGATCGCGTGATCGCGTTCACGACCTACGGCGCCTTCGCCGAGGAAGTTAAGACGGATGCGACGCGGCTTCTTCCGCTGCCGGAGAAGATGAGCTTCGAGGAAGGCGCGGCCTTCCTCCTGACGTACGGCACCTCCGACCACGCGCTGCGCGACCGTGGGGCGCTGAAGGCGGGCGAGACGCTCCTCGTGCTTGGCGCGGCGGGCGGCGTGGGGCTCGCCGCGATCGAGATCGGCGTCGCCCTTGGCGCACGCGTGATCGCCTGCGCCTCGAGCGAGGACAAGCTCGACGTATGCCGCGAGCACGGCGCAACCGAGACCATCAACTACGCCAGCGAAGACCTGCGCGAACGGATCAAGGCCCTGACCGGCGGGCGCGGCGTCGACGTGGTCTACGACGCCGTCGGCGGCCCGTACTCCGAGCCCGCTTTCCGCTCCCTCGCCTGGCGGGGACGCCATCTCGTCATCGGCTTCGCCGCCGGCGAGATTCCCAAGCTTCCGCTCAACCTCGCACTCCTCAAGGGCGCTTCGCTGGTAGGCGTCTTCTGGGGCGACTTCGCACGCCGCGAGCCCAAGGCCTTTGCCGAGAGCGTCGCGCAGCTTGGCCGCTGGCACGCAGAGGGGCGGCTCAAACCCCATGTCTGGCGCACCCTACCTCTCGAGAAGGCCGTGGAAGCCCTGAATCTGATGGCCGCTCGCCAGGTGAAGGGGAAGATCGTCCTCACCTCGGGAAAGGCGTAAACTGGCTGCGTCTTCCGCCCGGGGAGGGGCCTTGGCAGCGAAGAGCATCTCGTTCAGGAAGCGCGCCACCGCGGCCGCCGTCATGGCGGCCCTGGGAATGCTTGCGAGCGCCCAGGCGTACGCGCAGAGCGCCGATCGCCTCGCCGACCAGCTCGTACGCGGCGGGCTCGAGCGCGGCATGCGCCTGCCGCTCGAGATCATCTGGCTGCAATCGGAAATCCAGGCAGACATGTGGCGAAACCCCACGCTCGCCGCCACGCTCCAGGGCTGCGCCACTGCGGGAAGCCCCCGCGAGGGCTGCGCCGTGAGCGTCCGTAGCGCCTGGCGCTACACGTTCGACTCGGCCTCTTCGGTGCGGCCGACCCCCATCGTCGTCTCCTCGCTCAAGATTCCCGACGCGCCTTTCGGCTCCGGCCGGCTCAACCTTTCCGGGAGCGGGAGGGTCTTCCTCGTCACTTCCCCGGCAGAGCACGGGCAGGGCGTAATGAGGCCTCCATCGGGGGCAGTGGTTCTCGCCGCTGGAAGCACCGTGCAGCTAATCGATGCCGCCTACCCGTCGATCCAGATCGAGGTGAAGGCGCCCCCGAACGAGCCGCTCTTCCTAGGCAATCTCGCGGCGGCGGAGATCGGCCGCATCTTCTCGCTGCTCGTGCCGCCGGGCGCGCCGAGCGCCAAGACGGCGAGCGTGCTGGGCGACGGCAAGGTGGCCCTGCGCGGCGGCGCCGAGCAGGCGCCGGAGCGGATCGCGGTAGCCTCGCTCGATCCGGCCGCGATTTCCGCGCGGATGGAAGCGCCCGTGACGAGCCGCCCCGTGCGCCTTGAATCGTCCCAACCGCTAGTCGCGAGCCTGGCGCTCAGGGACAGCGGAGCGCCGCAGGCGCCGATCGCGATCGAGATGGCCGTGCCCGGCACCCCGCTCCCCGTGCCTGCCGCTAGAGCTTCGGCGCTTTCCGTCGCGTCCATCGAACTGTCCGGGCTTTCGCTTGGCGCCGGCGTGAACAAGCCTTCGCGAGCGCTCATCCCCGACGCAGCGCTGCCGGACCATACGGCGGCGCTCGAAACGCTCGCGACGCTGAAGGCTGCGCCGGCCCCGGCCGCGCCCGGGCTTGCCGCCGCTTCGTTGCGTCTCGCCGAGCGCGCGGAGCCCGCCGTTCAACCGGTCCTGCCCGCGGTGCCTGGAGCCCTGCTCGCCTCCGCTCAGCCGGCCCTCGCGGCCTCGCAGGGCGTGGCACCTCAAGAGCTCAACGCGGGGCCGGCGCTGGACATGGCTGTCGCGCTGGCACCGGCGCCTGCGCCGATCAAGGTCGCGGCGGCCGTGCCCGTCGCCCCGACGAAGGTCGCCACCGCTGCTCCTGCCGCTTCGAGCGACCTCGCCCGCATGCGCGCGGAGATCGAGGCAGAAGTAGCCCGGGAGAACGAGCGATTCGCGCAGGCCTTGCGCAACGGCAAGGGTTTTCGCTTCGGGACGTAGCTAGCGCTGCGGCGGCGTCGCATCGCCGCTTCCCAGCGGCCGCTGCATGACCACGCTGTCGACCCAGCGTCCATGCTTGAAGCCCACCGAGCGCAGCGTGCCCACGCGCAGGAACCCCAGGCTAGCATGCAACCCGATCGAGGCCGTATTGGCGCGGTCGCCGATCACGGCCACGACCTGGCGATAGCCGAGGGCTTCGCTGCGCGCGAGGAGCTCGGCGAGGATCCGATGGCCGACGCCGCGCCCCACCATGTCGGGACGGACATAGACCGAATCCTCGAGCGCGTAGCGATACGCCGAGCGCGAGCGATAGAGCGAGCAGTAGCCGTAGCCGGCGATTTCGCCGGCAAGCTCCGCCACCAGGTAGGGAAAGCCTTTTGCCGCGATGTCGGCGTGCCGCCGGCGCATTTCGTCGAGCGAGGGCGGCTCCTCCTCGAACGAGGCAAGTCCCTCCCGCACGTGGTGCGCGTAGATCGCATGCACCGCGGGAAGGTCGGCCTGGGCGGCGGGCCGGACCTGCACCATCTCACCGAGAATAGTCCGGCTCCTCGCGGTCGAGGATGCGCTTGAGCGCGGCGAAATGCGCTCCGGCGTACTCGGGGGCATCGGCCTGCATCATGTCGTGCGCCCGCTTCGCGACCTCGGGCCGCACGGGGCGCAGGCGCCCGCCGCCCTGCGCGATCATCGAGCGCGCGAGGACCTGGAGCCGGCAGGCGCGCTCGAGGTAGTAGAGGAGGTCGAAGGCCTCGGCGATGCTAGGCCCGACGACGATCACGCCGTGGTTCGCGAGGAAGAGCACGCGTTTCGACCCGAGCGCGGCGGCGAGCCGGTCGCCCTCGCCCGCGTCGACGACCAGGCCGTTGTAGGTGTCGTCGTAGGCGATGTCGTCGTGGAAGCGCAGCGCGTTCTGCTCCACCATCTCGAGGCGGCCGTTCTCGATCAGGGTGAGCGCCGTGGCGTAGGGCATGTGCGTGTTGAGCACGCACGCGGCGCGAGAATGCGCGAGGTGCAGCCGCGAATGGATGTAGAAGGCGGTCTTCTCGTAGGCGCCTTCTCCCGAAAGCACGTTCCCGCCCGCGTCCAGGGCAAGGAGGTTCGTCGCCGTGACTTCGCTCCAGTGAAGCCCGTAGCGGTTGAGGAGAAAGCTGCCGTCGGGCAGCATGACGCTGAAGTGGTTGCAGACGCCCTCGTGCAGGTCAAGCCGCACCGCCAGCCGGAATGCCGCCGCGAGGTCGATGCGCGCCGCCAGGACCACGGCATCGGCGCGGCGCCCATCGAACATGTTTCCCATCGGGGCATTATAGTGAGTTCATGAGACGCCTCCTTCGCGCCCACGGCCTCGCGTTGTGCCTCTGGCTCGCCGCCTGCTCGAAGGTGACGGAGGAAAATTTCGCGAAGGTCCAGAACGGCATGAGCGAGCAGGAGGTCGCAGCCATCCTCGGCGCACCCACGGAATCGACGAGCCGCGAGATCCTCGGCATCTCGGGAACGACTTCAGTGTGGCGCAGCGGCGATGCGGAGATCACCGTGCGCTTCGTCGGCGGCAAGGTCGCGCTGAAGTCCTTCGACAAGCCCGCGCCGGCGCCGAAATAGAAAGGGCGGCCGAAGCCGCCCTTCCCGGCACTGCCTCCAAGGCTACGGATGCTTGCGGTTGTAGTCCTTGCCGAGCTGGTCGCCGATGTACCCGCCCGCCGCGGCGCCGCCGACCGTGCCGATCGTGCTGCCGCCGGTGACGGCCGAGCCAAGCGCCCCGCCCGCGACCGCGCCGCCCGCCGTGCCGACGGTTTCGGCGCGGCTCGCGCAGCCGGCGACGCCTGCGAGGATTGCGATTGCCAACACGTACCTGATCATGTGGGACTCCTTGGTGAAGTGACGATGGATCGCTCGCCCCGGCGCGCTAGGTGCAGCCGCGCAGGAGGAAGAGCGCGAAGAGGACTGGAATCGGCACTCCGAGCAGCCACAAGAGGATCCAGCCCATTTTGCCTTCCTGCTTGCGGCGCCACTGCTTGAGTTTCTCCATAGGGCCTCCAAGGCCGTAGTTGCCCCCCGATGGGGCAGACAGCCCATGACAGCAATCGCTGTGCCCGCGACAGTCCTTGCTGCGGGGCGCTAGTTGACGACGATCCCGCGCTCGCGGATGAGCCTGCCCCACTTCTCGCGCTCGGCACGCACGTGCTCGACGAACTGCTCGGGCGGACCGGCAGCGGGCTCGCCGCCCTGCTCGGCGAGCTTGGCGCGCAGGTCGGCAGAGGCGAGGATCGCCGCACTCTCTTTGTTGAGCCTCTGGATGACTTGTCTTGGCGTCCCCGCGGGCACGGCAAGGCCGCTCCACGAAAGCGAGTCGTATCCGGGCACGCCGGACTCGGCGACGGTGGGCACTTCCGGCAGCGCGCTCGAGCGCTTGAGCCCCGTCACGGCCAGCGCTCTCAGCTTGCCCGCGCGGATGAACGCGATCGCGCCCGGCATGTTCTCGAACATCATCGTGACGCGCCCGGCCATCAGGTCGGGCAGCGCCTGCCCGCTTCCCTTATAGGGCACGTGGAGGATTTCCGTTCCGGTCATGCTCTTGAAGAGCTCGGCCGACATGTGGGTCGAGGATCCGGCCCCCGAGGAAGCGAAGGAGAGCTTTCCCGGCTCGCGTCTCGCGGCGGCGAGCAGCTCGGCGACGCTTCGCGCGGGAAACTCGGGCGCCACGATGAGGACGTTCGTGATGGTCGCGATCAGGATCACCGGCTCGAGGTCCTTCGCCGGGTCGTAGGAAAGCGTGCGGTAGAGGAACGGGTTGATGGCCATGACGCCGGTCGTCGCCATGAGGAGCGTATAGCCGTCGGGCGCCGCGCGCGCCACCGCTTCGGCGCCGATGTTGCCGCCCGCGCCCGCGCGGTTGTCGATGAGCACGGGCTGGCCGAGCGCCGCGGCGAGCCGCTCGCCCACGAGGCGCGCGAAGATGTCGGTCGAGCCGCCCGGGGCGAATGGAACGATGAGGCGCAGCGGCCGCGAAGGATAGTTCTCCTGCGCCCTGCCCGGCGGCGCGAGCGCGACCGAAGCGAAGAGAACGCTAGCTGCGGCGAGGATCCAGCGCATCGCGCAGCCCGTCTCCGAGCAGATTGAAGGAAAGGACGAGGAGGAAGATCGAAAGCCCGGGCCAGAACGCCATCCACGGCGCCTGGTCGACGTAGTTCTTCGCCACGTTCAGCATGCTGCCCCAGCTCGGCGCGGGCGGCTGCTGGCCGAGTCCCAGGAACGAGAGGCTCGCCTCGGCGATCACCGCCGCGGCGACGGCGAGCGTCGCCTGCACGATGAGCGCCGGAGCCACGTTGGGAAGGATATGCCGAAGCGCGATGCGCCACGGAGGATTGCCGACGGCGCGCGCGGCCTCGACATAGTCCTCGACCTTCACCGCCAGGACCTGCCCGCGCGTCAGGCGAATGAACACGGGCGTGGCCGACACGCCGATCGCAACCATCGCATTCGCGAGGCTCGGGCCGAGGAACGCCGCGAGCGCGATGGCGAGGATGAGGAAAGGGCAGGCGAGCATGGCATCCGTAATGCGCGAGAGGACGGCGTCGGTCCAGCCGCCCGCGTAGCCGGCGAGAAGTCCGATCGGCACGCCGAGGCCGAGCGCGATGCTCACCGAGACCACCCCGGCGAGGAGCGAAGCGCGAGTGCCCCACACGATGCGAGAGAGCACGTCCCGCCCAATGTCGTCG
>JAFAGU010000233.1 GCA_019237595.1 Betaproteobacteria bacterium
GTTCTCTCGTCACAGGAGAATGTCCCGATGATTCAGCACCTTTCGCGCCGATTTGCGCGGAAGGTGCTGATCATTTCCCTGAGTTAGCGTTTCCCGTCGCTAAATCCGCCGGGCTTTCTCCGCGGTCTCCCGCGCCGGTCCGGTAACGGGGCGCCGATTGAATCCACCGTCGAAAGCGGTCGTACGCGATAGAGATCGGATCTTGTTATGCCAGTCACTACTGCAGGCAGTAGGGTGGCGTGCTGCCGTCACCATTGCACCGTTGTCTGCTGGGGCAATAGTAAGTTTTGTGAACTGCTGGACAGCCAATCGCGTCCGCAGGCGCACAGATCCACTCCTTCCGCACGACGTTAATCACGCACTTGGGCGTGCTTGCTGGGCACCGGCACGGATACTCGTCCGCGAGCAGAAGCCGCCGAGTTTGGGCCGCGCCGGTCGCTGGAATTGCGGCATCGCCCCAAGCTGCTACCGCCAGGGCGGCCAGCAGGATGAGCGTCCTAACCGCGCTCGGTTGCACCGGCAACTCCAAGGGCCTTCAGCTCCCGCTGCAGCTGTGAGGCTGCCCGAGTGACGGAGCGCTGCATATCCTTTACTTGCTGCTGTTGGCGTCGCAAGAGCGACCGATCGGTGGCTAGCTTCGTCTCCGCTACCCGAGCTTTTGTATTTGCAAGCGCCGCTTCTTGGGACTCAAGGTCAGCAATCTGCTGCTGCAGACGTGCGAACGACACCGCCGCGTGCTGGATACGGCGCAACTGGAGCTCGGCATCACCCGTGGGCGCACCCACCGGCTTCGGCGCACCGCGCGGACACTCTACCCCCGAGCGGTAGTCGGCCGAGCCAGCGATTCCGGCGGCCTCGCTGCCTAGGTAGGTCTACCTCAAGATCCAGATCATGGAGTTCAAGAAAAACGCGCTCGAGAACATCGGCATCGACTGGACGACCAACATCGCCGGCCCCGCGGCGGCGCTTACCTTCGACGCGTTCAGCAACCGCCAATTCCGCTTCACGCCGCAGACCCAGGATCCGACCTTCACGCCGGGCCAGGGCGCGGTGACGCCGCTGGCGACGGCGAACCAGCCGGCGCGCGCCTACCTCGGCATCGCCACGACCATCACCTCGCGCATCAACCTCGCGATCAGCAACGGCGATGCATGGACGCTCGCCTCGCCGGAGCTCTCCACGCGCTCGGGGGGCGAAGCCAAGTTCCTCGCCGGGGGCCAGGTCCCGTTGCCGACGGTCTCGGCTTTGGGGCAGAGCAACGTCACGTTCAAGGACTTCGGCATACGGCTCCTCATCAAGCCGGTCGCCGACGAGCAGGACAACATCATGGCGGTGGTGCAGACGGAGCTTTCCGCGATCGATCCGACGGTGACGGTCCAGGGCATCCCGGGCTTCACCACCCGCGTGACCGATTCGGAGGTGAACCTGAAGAGCGGGCAGACGATGGTCCTCTCCGGCCTCCTTTCCCAGAACGTGAGCAACCAGATCAACAAGTTCCCGTTCCTCGGCGACCTGCCCATCCTCGGGGCGCTTTTCCGCTCGACCAACTTCACGAGCGGCCGCACCGATCTCGTGATCTTCGTCACCCCGACGGTGACGGACCCGTCGTCCGCCCAGAACCGCCAGCGGCTCGACAAGGCGAAGGACCTGCGCGACCGGTTCGAGAATTTCCTCGGCAACAAGGGCATCGTGGACTAGCGATATGATCAGCGTCTCGGTCACTACCCCGAAAGGCCAGCAATCCAAGGTGGATTGCGCAGCGGCGGCCGTCACCATCGGCAAGGCGGACGACAACGTGATCGTCCTGCGCGGGTTCACCATCGGCAAGCGCCACGCCACGATCCGCGACCGCGGGAACGGCCTCTACCTCGAGGACCATGGCGGCCTTTCCACCACGGAAGTGAACGGCCAGATCGTGGACAAGGAGCACGGGCCGCTCATCCCGGGCGACGTCATCACGATCGCGGGGTACAACCTCCAGATCCTGCAAAACGGCGGAGCGGCCGCCGAGCCGGCTGCGCCAAGCGCGAAGGCCGTCCTGGCACCGAAGGTTGAACCGAAACCCGAACCCAAGGTCGAGGCGGCCCCGGTCGCGGCGCCCAAGGCAGCCGTCGAGGCGCCGAAGCCGGCCGTGGAAGCGCCCAAGCCCATTCAGGCGCCGCCGCCGGCGCCTCATCCATCGGTTCCCGAGGCGCGCAGCATGCCGCCCGAGATGCGCCGCCTGATGAACGACGCGCGTATGCAGATCCACCACAAGCTCATCTCGGTCATGGACCTGCGGCGGGTGGACGTGAGCCGCATGAACGAGGACGAGCTTCGCTCGCAGACGAGCGCGCTCATCTCCGAGATCCTCGCCAACGATACGACGGTGCCGGCGCAGCTCGACCGCAAGCGCCTCGCCAAGGAGGTCCTGGACGAAGTCGTGGGCCTCGGGCCGCTCGAGGATCTCCTCGCGGACGGCGCGTGCTCCGAGATCATGGTGAACCGCTACGACCAGATCTATATCGAGAAGGGCGGCAAGCTCCAGCTCTCCGACGTCACCTTCACGAGCGAGCAGGCGGTCGTGAAGGCCATCGAGCGCATCGTCGCGCCGCTCGGCCGCCGCATCGACGAGTCTTCCCCGATGGTCGACGGCCGCCTGAAGGACGGCTCGCGCGTGAACGCGGTCATCCCGCCGCTCGCACTGAAGGGCGCGAACATCACCATCCGCAAGTTCTCGAAGTCCAAGCTGAAGGACGAGGACCTGATCCGCTACGGCTCGATCACGGCGCCCATGATGGCGTTCATGAAGCAGGCGGTCCTGCACGCCGCGAACATCGTCATCTCGGGCGGCACCGGCTCCGGCAAGACGACGCTGCTCAACGTCCTCTCCAACTACATCCCGGAGGACGAGCGCATCATCACCGTGGAGGACGCGGCGGAGCTCCAGCTCGCGCAGCCGCACGTCGTGTCGCTCGAGGCGCGGCCGGCGAACGTCGAAGGCAAGGGCGCGGTGCACATCCGCGACCTGGTGAAGAACTGCCTGCGGATGCGCCCCGATCGCATCGTGGTCGGCGAATGCCGCGGCGGCGAGGCGCTCGACATGCTGCAGGCCATGAACACGGGCCACGACGGCTCGCTCACCACCGCGCACGCGAACACGCCCCGCGACTGCATCGCGCGCCTCGAGGTGATGACGCTCATGTCGGGCCTCGACCTCCCCGTGCGCGCCATCCGCGAGCAGATCGCTTCGGCGGTGCACATCATCATCCAGCAAAGCCGCTTCCCGGACGGAAGCCGCCGCGTCACCCACATCACCGAGGTGACCGGCATGGAAGGCGAGATCATCCAGCTGCAGGACATCTTCCTCTTCAAGCAGGCGGGCTACGGTCCCGACGGCAAGATCAAGGGCAGCTACGTCGCGACCGGCAACGTGCCCGAGCTCTACCAGGACCTGGCAAACCGCGGCATCCCGGTAGACCTGTCGATCTTCCAGAAGGGCAAGGAGCTCTAGCGTGTCCGGCAGCCTCACGCTGGTCGTCGGCGTGATCGCCATCGCCGCGCTCGTGATGGTCTGGACGGTCTTCCAGCTCGTGGGCAACGTGCTCGCGCGCCAGCGCGCCACGATCCAGGAGCAGGCCGGCACGAGCCTCAAGGACATGTTCATCTTCGTCGACCCGGCGAAGATGTTCCGGCTGAACGCCATCGCGCTCTTCGTCGTCCCGACGCTCGTCTGGTTCGTCACGCGGAACCTCCTTTTTGCGGCCGCGGCGGCGGTCGTCATCATCCTGCTGCCGCGCTTTGCCGTCGGCTTCCTGCAGAAGAAGCGGCTGCGCCAGCTCGAGCTGCAGCTTCCGGATGCGCTCCTCATGGTCGCGGGCTCCATGCGCGCCGGCGCCGCGCTCACCGTCGCCCTGGAATCCATGGTGTCTGAGTCGCGCCCCCCGATCAGCCAGGAGTTCGAGCTGCTGCTGCGCGAGCAGCGCGTGGGGGTCGACTTCGACACGGCGCTGAGGAACATGGAGAAGCGCATCCCGCTGCAGGACTTCACGATGGTGATCTCGGGCATGCGCATCTCGCGCGAGGTCGGCGGCAACCTCGCCGACATCCTCGAGTCGCTGGCCGACACACTTCGGCGCAAGCACACCATGGAAGGCAAGATCGACAGCCTCACGGCGCAGGGGCGCATGCAGGGCATCGTGATGACGTGCCTGCCGATCTTCCTCATCTTCGTCCTGAGGTTCATGGAGCCCGAGGCGATGGCGCCGCTCTTCGACACGCTCCTCGGCTGGGGCGTGCTCGCGGTGGTCGGCGTCATGGAAGCCATCGGCTACGTGTTCATCCGCAAGATCGTGAACATCGACGTATGAGCGACTTCGCCATCGTGCTGATCGGCCTCCTCTTCGGCGGCTGCGTGCTGCTTGCGATCTACTCGCTCGCGCGCCTGCGCGCCGAGGTGCCCGACGAGGACCGGGAATACATGGACCCGCTGCCGCCGCTCCTGCGCCTCATCTGGCCCCTGGTGCGCTTCCTCGAGTTCCACGTCTGCGCCTTCATTCCTTCCCCGGCGCTGCAGCGCACGCACGAGCGGCTCCAGCTCACTGGCGTCGGCTACCTGGTGAGCGCCGAGCAGTTCTTCGCGATCCGCATGCTTTCCGTCGTCGGCGTCTTCGGCGTGACGTACGGGACGATGGCCATGCTGCACAAGGACTCGCTGGAAGTGCTGCTCCTCGCCATCGTGGCGGGGTTCTTCTATCCGGTCATCTGGCTCCACGACGTCCAGGGCCGGCGCAACAAGGAGGTGCAGAAGACGCTGCCCGTGTACCTCGACTTCATCACGATGGCGGTGGAGGCGGGCCTCAACCTCACCGGCGCGATCAACCAGGCAGTCGACAAGGGGCCGCCGGGCGCGCTTCGCCACGAGTTCTTCATGGTCGTGCGCGACCTGCGCTCGGGCCTGCCGCGCGCCGACGCGCTGCGGCGCATGGAGAAGCGCCTGCGCATGTCGGAGATCACGAGCTTCGTCGGCGCGGTGATCCAGGCCGAGAAGATGGGCGCGCGCCTGGGCGCCGCGCTCAGGTCCCAGGCGGAGCAGCGGCGGACGGAGCGCTTCCAGCGCGCCGAGAAGCAGGCGATGGAGGCGCCGGTGAAGCTCATCTTCCCGCTCCTCGTCTTCATCTTCCCGACGACCTTCATCGTGCTCGGCTTTCCCATCGCGATGAAGTTCCTCCAGCTGGGCCAGCTCTGATCCTGGGATCTCTTCATGCGGCGGGCGCCGGGCCCTGCGTGCTGCCCCGCGTGTGGCGGGCGGCGAATGCCTGGGAGCGCTTCCGGGGCCTGCTCGGGCGCGCGCCGCTCGCCGCCGGCGAGGGGTTTTTGATCGAGCCTTGCGCCTCGGTCCATACCTTCGGCATGCGCTATCCGCTCGACCTCGCCTTCCTCGACCGCGATGGACGCGTGCTTGGCATCGTGCGGGATGTGAAGCCCTTGCGCGTGGCCGCCGGCTGGGGCGCGCGCGCCACGCTCGAGATGGCGAGCGGCACCGCCGCGGCGGCGGGCCTTCGGCCCGGCGACCGCCTCGAGTGGCGCGAGGCCGCATGAGGCTGGGCGGCGCGGCGTTGCTCGCGGCGCTCGCGCTCGGCGGATGTGCGAACGGCTCTTCGCCGATGCAGATGTTCGACGGCGACCCGGACGTCGTCACCATCAACCGGGAAGCGGAGCTCGCGTACGAGAGCGGCGATGCCGCGAAGGCGGAAGCGCTCTACAAGAGCCTCGCCCGGCGCATGCCGAACGATGCCGAGACCTGGTTCCGCCTCGGCAACCTCTACGCGCGAGCCAACCGGCCCGACGAGGCGGCGAATGCCTACCAGCGCGCCCTGATCGCCAACAACACCAATGCACGCGCGTGGCACAACCTCTCGGTCATCCGCCTGCGCCAGGCCTGGGCCGCCATGCTGCAGGCGCACGACAACCTGAAGCCGGATTCGCCGCTCTACGCCGAAGTGGAGACGGTGCTGAAGCAGCTCGAGCAGATCCGGCTCGTCGACCCGGACGGCAAGAACGCTCCGGCGCCGGGAACGAGGCCGTGAGGCCCCGTCGCGAGCGCGGGCAGGCGCTCGTCGAGTACCTGATCGTCTTTCCCTCGCTCCTGCTCCTCATCCTGGGGGCCGTGCAGTTCGCGCTGCTCTATCACGTGCGCAACACGCTCCAGTACGCGACCTTCGCCGCCGCCCGCCAGGGATCGCTCAAGAACGCGAAGATGAGCACCATGAAGGACGCGCTCGCGGCCGGAATGACGCCGCTCTTCACCTTCAAGCCGGACATCGGCTCGCTCGCGAAGGGACGCGCCATCGCCGCGGTGGAGGTCTTCAACCCGCTCACGACCAAGGTCGAGCTCATCTCGCCCACCAAGGCGGCGGCGGACGATTTCGCCGCCGACGATCCGGCGGACAAGACGAAGCGTCTCATCCCGAACGACAACCTCATGTACCGCTCCACGAGCGCCGGAAGCAGCTCGGCGATCAGCGTGCAGGATGCGAATCTCCTCAAGCTCCGCGTCACCTATTGCGCGAAGCTCGTCGTGCCGGTCGTCAACGTCGCGATCTACGGCATGGTGAACGGCATCGCCGGTGTCAAGAACCTGGCGGGCGAGTTCTTCGCCGATCCGGTCGCCTCGGGGACGGCGACGACGCCGAACATGTGCAGCCAGCTCAAGGACCGGTTCGGCACCGTGCTCACGAAGGTGGACGATGCCGCGGCGATGATCGGCGCCGACGTGAGCTTCCTCGACGACGCGCTCGATGCGATCTCGAACGCCCTGTCGAGCTTCACCATCCCGGGGCTCGACTGGGACATCGGCGGCTACCGCATTCCCGTGACCGCCGAAGCGGTGGTGCGCATGCAGAGCCCGGCGCGGTTCGACAAGTGAGGCGGACGGCGGCCGCTTTCGCCGCGTTCGCCCTCGCGGCCCAGGCGGGCGCCGCGGAGGTGAACCTGCGCGGCGGCCAGTGGCTCGTCGGCATGATGGTGGAAGTGCCGGGCGGACGCGGCCCCAATCCCGGCAAGCTCGAGCAGGAGATGTGCCTCGCCCCGAGCGACGCACAGAAGCTCCTCGTGCCGGCGGGCTCGCCCTGCCGGATCAGCGGCCTGCGCCAGAGCCGCGAAGAGGTGACTTGGAAGATCGAATGCTCGCAAGGGTCCATGCGCACGTCGGGCACCGGGCGTCTCGAGTTCCTCGGCGAGCGCTTCAAGGGCGAGATCGAGACGCGCGCCGATCCGCCCTACGAGATGCGCGTGATCCAGCATCTCGCGGGCAAGCGCGTGGGCGAGTGCAAGTTTCCGCCGAAGCCGGCGCAGCCGCTCGCGCCGTACGGAACCGCCAAGGACCGCTAAAATTTCGTCTTGGCAGATCTCCAGGTCCAGTTCGATCCGTCGGCGGCGCGCTTCGGCGCCTCGCGCACGCAGAAGCGGCTCGAGGACGACCGCCTCCTCGTAGGAAAAGGGCTCTACAGCGACGACCGCGTCCTGCCGCGGCAGGCCTGGCTCGTCGCCGTTCGCTCGCCGCACGCGCGCGCCCGGATCGTCTCGGCGGACCTGTCCGCGGCGAAGTCGGCGCCCGGCGTGCTCGCCGCGTGGACGATGGCCGAGCTCAGCGCGGCCGGCGTGAGGCCGCTGCCGATCCCGCAGCTCTTCAAGCGCGCCGACGGCGCGCCCATGGCCGCTCCGCCGCGCACGCCCCTTGCCGAAGGCAGCGTCTTCTACGTCGGCCAGCCCGTCGCCGCGATCGTGGCGGAGACGCGCGACCAGGCGCTGGATGCGGCCGAGCTCGTGGCCGTCGAATACGACGAGCTGCCTTGCGTCGTCGACGCAAGGCGTGCCGCCGAGCCGAAGGCGCCGCTCGTGTGGGATGCGGCAAGCGGCAACGTGGCGGCGGAGACGCGCTATGGAAATGCGGCGGAGGTGGATAAGGCGTTCGCCGCCGCGGCGCACGTCACGGAAGTCGATCTTCACAACCAGCGGCTGAATGCGCTCGCGCTCGAGCCGCGCTGCGCGATCGGCGTCCACGAGGGCGGCCGCACGACCCTCTACACCCAGAACCAGACGCCCACCGGCGCGCGCGACCTCCTCGCCGCCGCGCTCGGCGGAAAGCCCGGGGATTACCGCGTCGTGAACGGCGACATCGGCGGCGGCTTCGGCATGAAGACGGGCCTTCCGAACGAGGATGCCCTCGTGTGCCATGCGGCCCGCGTGCTCGGACGGCCGGTGAAATGGCGGGCCGACCGGAGCGAGGAGTTCCTCGCGGCGCACATGGGCCGCGACCAGTACTACCGCGCGCAGGCGGCGTTCGACCGCGACGGCCGCATCCTCGCGCTGCGCATGCGCATGCACGCGAACATCGGCGCGGTTCCCGTCGGCTCGTCCGCCATGATTCCGCTAGCCATGGTCGCCAAGGTGGTGACGTCGGTGTATCGAGTCCCCGCGGTCGACTACCGGTGCCAGGCCATGCTCACCCACACGATGGCCACGGGCGCCTATCGCGGCGCCGGCCGCCCGGAGGCGAACTACCTCATGGAGCGCCTGCTCGAGAAGGCCGGCCGGGAGATGGGCCTGGCGCAGGACGAGATCCGCCGGCGCAATCTCCTGCAGCCTGCCGACTTTCCCTACGCAACCCACGTGGGCGAGCTCTACGACAGCGGCAATTTTCCGCGCATCCTGGAAAAAGCCCTCGAGGCGGCGGACTGGAAAGGTTTCGGCGAGCGGCGCGAGGCCTCGCGCGGGAAGGGAAGGCTCCGGGGGCGCGGCCTGTCGATGTACCTCGAATGGACGGGCGCCCTGCCAACCGAAACGGTCCACTTCGAGATCGCGCACGACGGCTCGGTGACGGTCTTTTCCGGCACGCAGGCCATGGGCCAGGGCCTGGAGACGAGCTACACGCAGCTCGTCGTCGAGCTCCTCGGCGTGCCGGCGGAGCGCATCCGCATCGTGCAGGGCGACACCGATCGCGCGACCGGCGTGGGCAGCGTCGGATCGAGGTCCGCTTTCGTCGGCGGCTCCGCCGTGGTGGCCGCGGCGCGCCGCGCGCTCGACGAGTGCCGGAAGCTCGCCGGCGAAGCGCTCGAGGCGGCGCAGGCCGATCTCGAGTTCCGCGACGGCGCGTTCCGCATCGTCGGGACGGATCGAGCGCTCTCGCTCGGCGAGCTTGCCGCAGCCCAGCCGGCGAAGAAGATCCGCGTTTCCGCGACCGAGACGCCTTCCACGCCCTCGTGGCCGAACGGCGCGCAGGTCTGCGAAGCCGAGATCGATCCCGAAACCGGCGAGGTCACGCTGGCGAGCATCGTGAGCGTGGACGACGTCGGGCGCATCATCAACTACGCGATCGTCGAAGGACAGATCCACGGCGGCATCGCGCAGGGCATCGGACAGGCGCTCTATGAGGAGGTGCGCTACGACGAGGCGAGCGGCCAGCTCGTCACCGGCTCGCTCATGGACTACGCGGCGCCGCGCGCGGACCAGGTGCCCGCGCTGCGGCCGGCGTTCGACGAGAGCGTGCCTTGCCGGACGAACCTCCTCGGCGTCAAGGGATGCGGGGAGCTCGGCACGATCGGCGCCGTGCCGGCGGTGGTGCATGCGGTGCTGGACGCGCTTCACGAGCGGGGCGTGCTGCACCTCGAGATGCCGCTCACGCAGGAGAAGGTGTGGCGCGCGCTCCACGGCGCGCGGGTGCTATAGTCGCCGCCCCCATGAGCGCGGTCATGGACGCCTACGCCTACCGCCCCCGGCACGACAACCGCGCCTTCCAGGCGGCCGTCGCAGTGTCGCTGCTCTTTCACGCGACGCTCCTTTTCACGGTGCTCATGAAGCCCTCGCGTGCGCCCGCTACTTCGCCGGGGCCGATCGTCGCGCACCTCGTTTCGAGGCCGCAGCCGGCCGCGGCAGCGCCCGCTCCCCAGCCCGAGCCGCCGAAGCCGCAGGTGGAGGAGCCGCCGCCCAGGCCGGTCGAGCAGCCGAAGCCGCCGCCCATCGCGAAGGCGCCCTCCAAGGTCCCGGCGGCGCCGGTGGAAAAACCGAGCGCGGCGCCTGCTCCTTCCCCGCCCGTGCAGGCCCCGGCGGCGCCTGCAGCTCCGTCCGCGCCGGCCTCGCCCGCAGCGCCTGCGCCGCTTGCGAAGGCGGACCCCTCTCCAGCGCCGCCATCGGATTCGGCGGACGCCGGCTCGCTCGAGCTCTACCGCATGCAGCTCATGAAGAGCGCGAGCAGGTACAAGAAGTACCCGCGCGTGGCGATGGACAACAACTGGGAAGGGCGCGTGCTCGTGCGCATGGTGATCGGCGCGAACGGCATGATCTCTTCGTTGACCGTCATCTCGAGCGCCGGACACGAGATCCTCGACAAGCAGGCGATCGACATGCTGCAGAAGGCGAAGCCGCTCGTGCAGATCCCGCCCGCGCTCAGGGGCCGCGAATTCACGCTGGAGATCCCCGTCATCTACAGCCTCAAGGACGCGGAAGCCGGGTGACGAGCGTCATGCCCGCTCCGCGCACGGAAGCACTCCGCTAGCCGCGCGGGACCGCGTGCCGCAGAGCATCGATCGCGCTTTCGCGCCGGACGGGCCGCTCGCCGAGCACATCGCCGGCTTCCGGCGCCGGCCCCAGCAGGTGGAGCTCGCCGAGGCGATCTACCGCGCCATCGAAGGCTGCGAGGTGCTCGTCGCGGAAGCCGGGACCGGGACCGGCAAGACGTTCGCGTATCTCGTCCCCGCGCTGCTCGCGGGCGGGAAGGTCCTCGTATCCACCGGCACGAAGACGCTCCAGGACCAGCTCTTCTACCGCGACCTGCCGGCGGTGCGCGCGGCGCTCGCCTCGGGCGCGACGGCGTCGCTGCTCAAGGGACGCGCCAATTACGTTTGCCTCTATCGCCTGCGCCGCACTGTCGGCGAAGCACGCCTGCCGACGCGCGAGGAGGCGGTGCAGTTGCAGAGGATCGAGCGCTTCGCCGGCCTGACGGTGACCGGTGACCGCGCCGACCTCGCGGAGGTGCCCGAGGACGCGCCGGCCTGGCAGCACGCGACCTCGACGCGCGAGAACTGCCTCGGCCAGCAGTGCCCGGACTACGGCGACTGCTTCGTCATGCGCGCGCGGCGCAACGCGCTCGCGGCGGACGTCGTCGTCGTCAACCATCACCTCTTTTTCGCGGACGTCGCGCTTCGGGACGAAGGGATCGCCGAGCTCCTGCCCGCGTGCAACACCGTGATCTTCGACGAGGCGCACCAGCTGCCCGAGACCGCCCGCGCCTTCTTCGGCGAGCGAATCTCGACTTCGCAGCTCGTCGACCTGGCGCGCGATGCGAGGCTCGAGATGCGCTCGGCCGGCGGGGCGTCGCCGGAGCTCGAGGCGCTCGCGCAGAAGCTCGAGAAGGCGGCGCGCGACCTGCGCCTTGCGCTCGGGGAGCCGGGCGCGCGCCTCGCGTGGAGCCAGGCGAGCCGGCTTCCGGGCTTCGGCGACGCGATGGCGGCGCTCGTACGGGCGACACGCGACTTGGGCGAGCCGCTCGCGGCCCAGGCCGAGCGCTCGGAAGGCCTCGAGGCCTGTTCCCGGCGCACGGGAGAAGCGCATGCACTGCTCGCGCGGCTCGGCGAGGCGGCACCGTCCGAGGAGGTACGCTGGGTCGAGGTGCTCGCGCATGCGGCGCAGCTCCATTCGACGCCGCTTTCTTCCGCCGAGCTCTTCAGGCGCCAGATGCTCGACCACCCGCGGGCGTGGATCTTCACCTCCGCCACGCTTGCCGTCGGCGAGGACTTCGGCCACTTCACGCGCGAGCTCGGCCTTCCCGGGGCCGCGGCGAAGCGCTGGCCGAGCCCGTACGATTTCGCTTCGCAGGCGCTTCTCTATGTCCCGCGAGGCCTGCCGGCGGATCCGAACGACCCGTCCTTCACGGAGGCGGTGGTGGAGGCGGCGCGGCCGGTCCTCGAAGCGAGTGGCGGCCGCGCGTTTCTGCTCTTCACGTCCCTGCGGGCGCTGCGCCGCGCGCACGAGCTCCTCCGCGGGACCCTCGACTATCCCTTGCTCGTCCAGGGCACCGGCTCGCGCACGGAGCTACTCGAGCGCTTTCGCGCGCTGGGGAACGCCGTGCTGCTCGGCAGCCAGTCCTTCTGGGAGGGCGTGGACGTGCGGGGCGAGGCGCTTTCCGTCGTGGTCATCGACAAGCTGCCCTTCGCGCCGCCCGACGACCCGGTGCTTTCAGCGCGGATCGAGAGCGTGCGCGCGAGCGGCGGGAACCCGTTCCTCGAGCTGCAGCTTCCGCACGCCGTTCTCCAGCTCAAGCAGGGCGCGGGAAGGCTGATCCGCGATGAGACCGACCGGGGCGTGCTCGTGCTCTGCGATCCGCGGCTCTTCTCGAAGGCCTACGGGCGCCAGGTGCTCCGCAGCCTTCCGCCGATGCGCCTTACGCGCGAGCCGGAAGAGGTGAAGCGCTTTTTTTCTGCGCCTCGTCCTCGAGATGGAAGCGGATGATGTCGTCGAAGCTCGCGTCGGCCCGGAAGCCGAGCTCGAGCGCGCGGCGCGCATCGAAGTTGCGCGGCCAGCCCTCCACGATGCGCATGATCGCGGGATCGGGCTCGCGGCGGATGAGCCGCGCCGCCTTCTCGCCCGCCACGCCGCGCAGCGCTTCGATCTGCTCGCCGACGGTGGCCGAGAGGCCCGGCATGGACAGGTTGCGCCGGTCTCCGAGCCGGCGCGTGTCGAGCGCCGCCGCGTGCAGGAGGAAGCCGATCGCAGCGCGCGGCGACGCGAACCAGTGGCGCACGGTCTCGGGCACCGGCAGCACGGCCTCCTGGCCGGCGAGCGGCTCGCGCAGGATGCCGGAGAAGAACCCGGACGCCGCCTTGTTCGGCTTCCCCGGTCGCACGCAGATCGTGGGCAGGCGGATGCCGATTCCGTCGAAGAAGCCGCGGCGGCTGTAGTCGGAGAGCAGGAGCTCGCCGATCGCCTTCTGGGTGCCGTAGCTCGTGAGCGGGGCGTTCAGGAACTCGTCGCCGATCGCGTCGGGGAAGGGCGCGCCGAAGACGGCGATGGAAGAGGTGAAGACGACTTTCGGCCGGTAGCCCTCGCCCGCGAGGCGGATTGCCTCGAAGAGCTGCCGCGTGCCATCCAGGTTGACGCGGTAGCCCTTCTCGAAATCCGCTTCCGCTTCCCCCGAAACCACCGCCGCGAGGTGGAAGATGAGCTCCGGCCGCGCGGCGATCAGCTTTTCCGCCTCGCCGGGAGTCGAGAGGTCGGAGACGGCGCTCGCGCCCTCGAAGGGAACGACATCGTGCTGGATGAGCTCCGCGCCGCCCTGGGCGGCGAGGCGAGCGACGAGCTTGCGGCCGATCATGCCGGCCGCGCCGATGACGAGGATCCGCTTCACCAGTCCGGATCCCAGATCCGCCACCAGGGGATGTCCTTCTTCGGCCCGCCCGGCTTGTAGTAGTCGCTATTCGGGAAATTGGTGCGCATGACGCGCTCGGCGCCGTCGCGCAGCTCGGGCATGCCGAGTGCGTCGTAGGCCTTGACGAGGATGAAGAGTGCTTCCTCGGTCGCCGGCGCCTGCGGGTAGTTCTGGATCGCGTACTGCACTCGGTTGGCCGCGGCAAGATACGCGCTGCGCTTCATGTAGTACTTGGCCACGTGCACTTCGTGCGAGGCGAGCGCGTTGACGAGGTAGCGCATGCGTGCGGCCGAGTCTTCCGCGTACTTGGACTCGGGGAAACGGGTCGCCACTTCCTTGAATGCCTCGAACGCCTCGCGCGTCGACTTGGGATCGCGGTCGGTCATGTCGGGGGACGTGATCCAGGTGAGCAGGCCCGAGAGCTCGTTGAAGTTGATGAGCCCCTTGAGGTAGTAGGCGTAGTCGACGCTGGGGTGGTTCGGGTAGAGCTTGATGAAACGATCCGCCGCCGCGAGCGCGAGCGCTCGCTCGCTGTCCTTCCACTGCGCATACGCGATCTCGAGCTGCGCCTGCTGCGCGAAGCGGCCGTACGGGTAGCGCGCTTCCAGCTTCTCGAAGTATTTGACCGCCTTGCTCCAGTTGCGGTCGGCCATCGCGTCCTTTGCCTCGCCATAGAGGCGCTGCGCCGACCAGCCGATCGTCTCGTCGGTGGATTCGGGAAGCAGGCCGCACCCGCCGAGCGCAAGGAGCAGGGCGGAGGCGAGGACGATTAAACTGCGATGCATGGGGAAGGAGCCCTCGAAGCGAAAAACGGCGGCGAAAAATTATAGCGCCGGCCGAGCGCCCGAGGACGACGCCGACGGCTGGGAAGCCGCGCTCGCCGCACCGGTCAGCGCTCTCGTTCCGGAGTCGCTCGCCGGAGCGCGGCTCGACCAGGCGCTCGCGCGCCTTTTCCCCCAGTATTCGCGAAACCGCCTGCAGGCGTGGCTTGCTTCCGGTCACGTCGCCGTGGACGGCGCGACGGCGAGCGAGCGAGCCCGGCCGGTGATCGGCGGAGAAACGGTGCTCGTGCGCCCCCCGAAGCTTCCGGCGGAGGCAGCGCCTGCCGCCCAGCGGATGGCGCTCAAGATCGTGCACGAGGACGCCGATCTCATCGTGCTCGACAAGCCGGCGGGGCTTACCGTGCATCCGGGCGCCGGCCAGCCGGACCGCACGCTCCTCAACGCGCTTCTCGCTCATGCGCCCGCGCTCGCCGGGGTGCCTCGCGCCGGCATCGTCCATCGGCTGGACAAGGACACGAGCGGGCTCCTCGTGGTCGCGAAGACGGTGTCCGCGCAGGCGAACCTCGCCGCGCAGCTTGCGGAGCGAACGATGCGGCGCCTCTACCTCGCCGTGGTGCAGGGCGATCCGCCGGCGAGCGGCACGATCGACGCGCCGGTCGGCCGCGACGCCCGCGCGCGCACCCGGATGGCGGTCACGCAGCGCGGGAAGCCCGCGCGCACGAGCTATCGCGTGCTCGAGCGCTTCGGGCAAGCGGCGCTCGTGGAGTGCCGGCTGGAGACCGGCCGCACGCACCAGATCCGCGTCCACTTCCAGCACCTGCGCCATCCACTCGTCGGCGACCCGGTCTACCGGCGCGGCACGCGCCATGCGATCTCGTTCCCGCGCCAGGCGCTGCATGCCGCGGAGCTCACGCTCGTGCACCCGTCGAGCGGCGCCACCATGACTTGGAAGAGCGCGCCGCCGCGCGATTTCCAGAAGCTGCTCGCCCGTCTGCGCGAGGAGCGATGGCTGTAGAGGCCGATTCGCTCATCGTCCCGGAATGGCCCGC